>JAMOBJ010000110.1 GCA_039908095.1 Nitrospirae bacterium YQR-1 | reverse complement strand
AGCGGAGTGGGAATATGCGTGTCGTAACGGGGAGAAATCAGATAAATATAGTTGGGGCAATAACTTACCATCGGGGATACGTTTGGTGATGGAGAGGCAGTTGAAAAACCAGTGTATAAGGTATGTGTGGATGATTTCTATTTAGGAAAATATGAAGTAACCAATGCACAGTTTAAAAAATTCGTAGCGGATATAGGGTATCGTACAGAGGCAGAGAGAGAAAATAAAGGGTATGGAATAAGTGGTGATGGGATGAATGATTGGGGTTGGAAGTCAGGGTTGAATTGGAAGCATCCTATATATCCGTCAGATGATGTGTCAAGTAAGATGAACCATCCAGTAGTACAGGTATCATGGAATGATGCGAAAGAGTATATAAGTTGGTTAAATCAGAAAACCGGCAAGAGATATAGTCTTCCAACAGAAGCGGAGTGGGAATATGCGTGTCGTAACGGGGAGAAATCAGATAAATATAGTTGGGGCAATAACTTACCATCGGGGA
>JAMOBJ010000109.1 GCA_039908095.1 Nitrospirae bacterium YQR-1 | reverse complement strand
CATGGCAATATCGAGCCCCGTGCCACAGCTGTTTAAGGCAACGGCATACCGTGCGCCGCAGTAGGCGGCAAAGGCGTTTTCAAAGTCTTCTATCTCCTTGGGATTGGGGCCAAAGCCGACCAGCCAATTCATAGACTCACGGATTGTGCTTACTACCGCCTCCACCTCCCGCTCGGTGTACCATGCCCCAAGGTTTGACACGCCCCACAGGGTTGTCCCCTCAGGCCACGGCCTCCCACGTTTGAGTATCTCTTTTATTTCCTTTTCGTTCATGTTTGCCTTTTGCTCCTAAAGAATTTTAACCACCAAAGCCGCTAAAGCCACATAATTTTATAAATTGGCGTGTACTCCCTGTTGCAAAGAATGATGTGGAAAAACCTTATACCAAGCAGCCTTCAATCATCTAACTTTGTTGGCATTGTCACAAGTTTCGGGGTGCACACTCCCCTAAAGCCTACACCCCAAACATGTTTCTTAACTCATCAACAGAAGCAGCTTTTTTAATAT
>JAMOBJ010000108.1 GCA_039908095.1 Nitrospirae bacterium YQR-1 | reverse complement strand
GAATGGGAAAAGAACCCTCCAACTGTCTGCCACCCTTCGTAGAAGATATGGGACTTTTCCCCCCCGAACCTCTTGGACAACCCTGCCTTCTCAACTACGTCTTTCAGGATTTTTGATACCTTTATAACCTGTTCCATAACCTCTTCTGGTTCATGCTCAAGTATAGGCATCTTCTCCAACTGCACCAATGCTTTATTCTCGTCCATAAATCCTCCTTTTAGCAATTTTAATAAATTCACAAAATACATAAAACGCCAATAACAAACAGAACAACACTCCCCCCAACCAGGCCCACTCAGCCCAACTTAACCCCATGCTACAAGATGGTTCACTTGCTGGGATTCCCATTTTCTACCTCCATTTTATTTCTTTTTATTTTCCAAATATTTTAGAATTTCTATAAGGGTATAAAAGATAAAATCCTCCCGACTCCAGAAGATCACATCGGTTTCTGCTCTGTGAAAAATTCTTTCATACTTTTTTGTTAATTTATCTGATATTTTATCCATTC
>JAMOBJ010000107.1 GCA_039908095.1 Nitrospirae bacterium YQR-1 | reverse complement strand
AGCCATTCTGCTTATAAGCACAAAGATTATGAAAATATATGGCTACTATAATCTCGGCTGGTTTGATGATAAATTCTTAATCCCAACTATTAATTATGATGGGTATAGGTGTGTAAGCACTGAGTTAACGGAGAGTTACACCTTGAGAGGTACTTTAGAAAAACATATAGAAATATTCCGCTACTATATGTTAACGAGGGGTTCAATTGTTATTTTATCTGGGATGTTATCAATTATTTTAAAAAAGTTAAACATCCCAAACTTTTCACTTTTAATACATGGATTATCAACAACAGGGAAGGGGTTGATTGAACACGTAACACTTGGGTTATATGGCAATCCGGCTTTAACATTACGTGCTTGGAATAAGACATCAGTTGGGAGTGAACTTTTTGCAGTTCAAAACAATGGTATTCCTATCGTTTTTGACGATATTGAACAGGCAGGTGCTGAACAGTACGAAAAGGTTATAAACTATCTTTACGAGTTTTCTACAGGGATAGGCAGGGTTAA
>JAMOBJ010000106.1 GCA_039908095.1 Nitrospirae bacterium YQR-1 | reverse complement strand
CAGGCACTGAGAAAGCTCACGGCGGTCATCTCAAAGTCCAGTACTTCGGTTGTCTTTATCAATCAGATACGGCATAAGATCGGCGTCTCATACGGAAACCCGGAGACCACCACCGGGGGCAATGCCCTGAAGTTCTACGCATCCATGAGGCTGGATATCAGGAAAATCGAAAACCTCAAGTCAAACCAGGAGGTCATCGGTGGACATGTCAAGGTCAAGGTGGTCAAGAACAAGGTTGCTCCGCCATTTAAGCAGGCCGAGTTTGACATATACTACAACGAGGGAATCTCAAAGACAGGCGAAATCATTGACATCGGAGTTGAAATGGGTATCGTTGAGCGTGCCGGAACATGGTACAGCTATCAAGGCTCAAAGCTCGGACAGGGACGAGACAACGCCAGGAAATTCCTCATCGAAAACCCCGATGTCATGGACGACATAGAAGCAAAGATCATGGCAAGTGGAAACATCCCACAGATAACCACATCTACCAACAACAACTCCTCTGCCCCTACGGACGAGTGAACTCTATCAACTCACGGAAAAGACAAGAAAGGGGC
>JAMOBJ010000105.1 GCA_039908095.1 Nitrospirae bacterium YQR-1 | reverse complement strand
TGTATAAGCGCATGGATGTTATGGCAAAGCAGTTTAATGCGACAATAAAACGTATGCAAAAACAGAAATCGACAGGTGTGTAATTTGTTTCGTATGACTGTAAGTTATGTATGTTGTGATTTCATGTTGGTTTTATTGAGTAAGTTTGTTTGCTTTAACTGTATAGTTTTTGTATGGTAGACAGACAGAAACATGTCAAAATAACGGTAAAGGCTGTTTCTGTATGATCTTCATAAAACCATAAAAATAAAGGACAAAAGAAGTATGCGGAGCAATAACGAATAACCGTTTATCCCGTATCTCTTGATTTGTAATCAGCCGGTCGGGGGTTCAATTCCCTTCGGTGGCTTAATTTTTTCGTGTCATTCTAAAATTGTTCTAAAATATTTCTAAAATCGTCAGAAGTTGTCAGGGCGGTATATTTCTAGTGCTTTTGATGCTTCGATGGTATCAGTACCGGTTGTATGCGTGTAGATTTCATTAGCAGAGGTGCTTTTGTGTCCTGTCATAGCCATGCGTTTATCTGCTATAATGCCGGCATCTTTCATACATGTATTTGCAA
>JAMOBJ010000104.1 GCA_039908095.1 Nitrospirae bacterium YQR-1 | reverse complement strand
GAGTCGTTGAAATTATAGGTCCCACACAGTCCCTTATAATTTATTATTTTCCTTATCTCTTGTGCCGCCTTCAGAGGTTCCGCAGTTGCAGCACCCCGATAGGCCTCTGCAAGAAGTCTCATGGAATCATAAGCATCTATGGCGATATGCCCCGGAAAATGACCGTATTTGTTATTGAATTTAGTTTCAAACGCTTCCAGCTCATCCGTTTTATTATCGAAATTACATGTATGAAAGAATACCGCATCAGATGTGTTTTGGTTTTTATTTGATTGGCTTAATGCGATATCGGGTTGAGATACGACCAATACAGGTTTTTTCATATTATATTGCTCTAAAACCGGTATAAACATATTATAATAATAGTGGGGAGCTATAAATATTATTGCATCAAACTCTAAGTCCGTCCATTTTCCGACAATGTGGCTAAAGGTCAGCATATCGGTTATATTAAACGAGATGCTGTCGATTATTTTTATTTTATTGTCTCCGATATTGTAAAAACTATTTAAAATCTTTATAGAGGAATCCTCATTGAGATATGCTACAGCAGCGCTTTTATA
>JAMOBJ010000103.1 GCA_039908095.1 Nitrospirae bacterium YQR-1 | reverse complement strand
CTTACCACGGTTACGGTTTTTAATTGGGGTCAGGCAGGATTTAGTCATCAGCCCTGCGCTCTCTTGTATGTGTGATATTCCACTCTTTACGCTGACGCTGAAAGTCACCAACTTTTACATAGTCCTTTGGGTTTGTGATTTTCTGCGGACACTGCTCACAAGCCATATCTTCTAAGCATATGAAATTACCAAACCCTGAAATTTCAAGGCTATGTTTAGCGGCGACATATTTCTTACAAGCCGCTTGTTGAGCTTCAGTTATCCCTTTGTGAATGTTGAAAAAAATACCTTTCCGGTTCACCCCTGACTTAGCCTCTAACCTTGAAACCCTATTACTTAACGCTGACATATCTTAGCTCCTTGTATTCCTATTCTCTAACGCATCAATGCGTTTTTCAAGCTCATCATACTGTATAAATTTCTGTACATAGCCTATGACCTCGGCACATGCCGACAGCCGGATTTTTTCATTTTCCGATTTAAGTAGTTTCCTTAATTCACAGGCAGCCTCTCCAAAAGCCGTTTTTAACTCACTCAGGCCGGTTACTAAAACGTCATCTTGTTGC
>JAMOBJ010000102.1 GCA_039908095.1 Nitrospirae bacterium YQR-1 | reverse complement strand
TTATGGTCGTAAGAGTGAAAAGATGTCGGAACAAACGACAGAGCAGCCGCAGTTATTTGACGAGATAGAGGTTAGTGTCGCTATCCCCTGTGGGATTATCTGAGGCGGCAACTCCGCTGTTTTTACCGCTCCACCAGCACTCTCTACTCCCTCACAGCTCTTGCACGCATACTTATAACGGATATGTTTAATTACCTGTATTTTAGCCGGTACTATGTCCAGCTTCTCACACACTTCCTCTCCAATACGACTGAGCTGACTACCACATGCACATACCTTTTCATCCTCACTTATGTCATGGATTTGCTCTACTCGTGGAAGCTCCTCAGGCAATGGCCGCCTGCCGCCTCGTTTGCGGCTGTGGGCTGGGACCTTAACCTCATCGGCTTTAGATGCTTGCTCAGCACTAACCTCTATCTCGTCAAATAACTGCGGCTGCTCTGTCGTTTGTTCCGACATCTTTTCACTCTTACGACCATAAAGTTTAGCTGTAAGCAGACGCAACCGCTCCTCAAGTATTTTAATATGCTGATCCTGTACTCTTATTTTTTCCTTAAGATTATTTATATCATCAGGAAGATTATCTGTCATTGTTATCATTA
>JAMOBJ010000101.1 GCA_039908095.1 Nitrospirae bacterium YQR-1 | reverse complement strand
AGGCTAACATAAAAGCCGGGATTATTTCTATCAGATTAAAGACTAATACCAGGTTGCATTCATTCAATTAACTTTGTCAGCATCGTCGAAAGCTCCCAGCCGCCTGTGTTTACTTTTGAATTAGAATTGGAATATTACTCAGTATAAAGTCCGCTGTACTTATAGTTTTTAATAAAGCTATGGAATTCCTCCACAATGTGTGAGGAAATATTCTTTTTTCTATAAATGAGAGACATATCTCTAAGGATTCGCTCGTTTTTTATTTTTAATGCTTTTAGGCCGCCGGCAGCGACATCCCTACGAACCACCAGCTTAGACAGAAATGACCCGCCGGCCCCTGTATAAAGGCATTCCTTTATCGCCTCAACACTGTCGGTTATCAGAAATATCCGAAGGTTCTGTAAACTTAATCCTTTTTTTATGAAAAACTGCTCAATCGCCTGCCGTGTCCCCGACCCCTCTTCTCTGACAATCACGGGTTCTTTCATTATGGCCTCAAGTGATACCGAGGATTTTGAAGCAAGCTCATGCCTGTTTGAGACGATGCTGACAAAGTTAATTGAATGAATGCAACCTGGTATTAGACCTGTTAGCGGAAAATCAGGAAGCAATAGAGGACA
>JAMOBJ010000100.1 GCA_039908095.1 Nitrospirae bacterium YQR-1 | reverse complement strand
ACATGCATTTATTGGGCTTTACATGTCAAAGTTAATCATAGAAAATAGCCTGTGTGGCAGGCTTATTGCCGAAAATATGGATGGTGGCGCCGTGGTTACAATATATTTGCCCGTTCAGCCTTAAAACACCCACACGTATTAAAGACTCAGGAGGGTACAATGAACGAACAGACGGAACAGATAAAGAGGGACGTAGTGTTGGTGGTTGATGACACACCGGACAACCTTACGCTGATGAGCGGTCTCTTAAAGGACAAGTACAAGGTCAAGGTGGCCAACTCTGGTGAGCGGGCACTGAAGATAGCCAACTCCGATTCTCCCCCTGACCTTATTCTGCTTGATATAATGATGCCGGAGATGGACGGCTATGAGGTGCTGCGGAGGTTGAAGACCAGTCCGGCCACGGGTGACATACCGGTGATCTTCCTCACGGCCAAGGCCGAAGTCGAGGATGAACGTCTGGGGCTTTCCCTGGGGGCCGTTGACTATATCACCAAGCCAATCAGCCCGCCCATTGTGATGGCGCGTGTGGGCAATCACCTGCAACTGAAGGCGATGCGCGATTTTCTGAGGCAAAAGAACGAGTTCCTCGAACAAGAGGTCAGGCGTCGTACCGAAGAGATTACGGCCAT
>JAMOBJ010000099.1 GCA_039908095.1 Nitrospirae bacterium YQR-1 | reverse complement strand
TCAGGCACGGCAAATAATTTATCCACAATAGCGGCAAAAACAACGCAGCAATTCAGCGCTAATGATAAAACAGTCACCTTCGGCTCAACATCGGTTTCAATATCCTCCGATGTAGCGGATGCGTCGTCATACGCAGGCACTTTGAAGTTTACATCGGCAACCGAATTTACAACCGGCACAAAGGCAACATGCCTAAGCGTACTAATGGCCTGTTTTCAGGGAACAACCAATCCAAAAAGAAATATTATAGGTTATGCCTGTAAAGATGACAGCACAGAGGGTCCCGGCGGAAATAATAACGTAATCGGGTATTAAAATACTTGTTGGATAACCAGCCGGCCACTGCCCCTGTCAAAAGGGGGTAGTGGTTCGGTAATAATAAGTTTTCTATATACTATTACTCAAAAATTCCCTTAATTCATCCACTGAACCGGCTTTCTTAATGAGATTCTTGAACTCTTCCAACTTATCTACAGTATCTATAGCTCTGACCATATTCATAATATTAAGTCCGGCTGAACCAAATTTGAGTTCAAGTCCTAACTCAATTGCCTCAAGTAACCCTTTACGCTTTCCCTCAAGCAGCCCTTCTGTTAATCCTTCCTGTTTTCCCACAAGCATTCCTTCAGTCAATCCTTCCTG
>JAMOBJ010000098.1 GCA_039908095.1 Nitrospirae bacterium YQR-1 | reverse complement strand
TAACTGCTTAAAATGATAAAAATCAAAGTACTCAGTGTGGTACTTTGATTTTTGGATTACAATAAATATCGAATAATAGCCAAAACCTTGTCTAATGTCATTAGTTGGGTTCTCTGCAATCAGTGGAGTTGGTAAAGAATGATGTCACCCCATGTGATTAACATCCAAGATTCGTGACACATACAGTTTTTAGATTTATTGGTTTAACTCGGTTCATATAGGGGAACCAAGTTGTATGCCCCATACGGTAGAATTATTAGCTTTATAAATTTATAGAGTTGTTCAACTGTGCCGGTTTGGAATACTGCGCATGTAGGGATGAATTATTAGATATACAGCCATTAAACCACCGCCAACCACTGTCATCCCCTATCGCTACAGCGTCAAAGGGTTAACAGTCAAACGGTATGGTCACAAGGCGTACGACAATAACCGGTAATCTTCTTTATTTATCAACTAAATCGGCTTATATATTTTTATATTTAGCTACAAATATCTATTTGCCTCAAAAGCGATGTTAAGCACATTTTGATTTAAAAGTCAATCACAAAAGAAATAATTTTACCGTCCTGAGTTGTTTAGCTATAAATACCGGCACAGGCAAAAAAAACTTAACTTTTGGGGGTCTCCTGATGCAATTTTTAAAGCTATAGCTGACATCTCGGCAGGTTCGCCGCC
>JAMOBJ010000097.1 GCA_039908095.1 Nitrospirae bacterium YQR-1 | reverse complement strand
GTTCTATCACTACCACAAAGCCGGAATTAATGAAGCCGGAGTGAAGGATAAAATTAATGAAATCGGAGCAAGACTGGTCAACTACTATTATAAAAACTCGTTGTATGCAGCCGCTCTTTATTACTGCAAAGCTGTTTATGAGCTGCTCTGGTTGGAGTCGGATTCAAATGTTTTAAATTATATGGGGCTAATACTGCAATTAAAAGGTGATATAGACGGTGCCCTGAAGATTTTTTTAGAGGTTGAAGAAATATTAAATGGTAAGGTTGATAAGAATCAGGACGATAAGAGGTGGGAAGGGGCTACTTTAAATAATATCAGCCAGATATATCGTGCCCGCGGCGATTATGAGAGCGCCCTGAAGTATCTGCTTGAGAGTTTAAAAATCAGTAAGGAGATTGGCGATAAAAAGGGGGAAGGGGCTACTTTAAATAACATAGCGACAAATTATCATGCCCGCGGCGATTATGAGAGCGCCCTGAAGTATCTGCTTGAGAGTTTAAAAATCAGGAAGGAGATTGGCGATAAACAGGGGGAAGGGGCTACTTTAAATAATATCAGTGGGATATATCGTGCCCGCGGCGATTATGAGAGCGCCCTGAAGTATCTGCTTGAGAGTTTAAAAATCATGAAGGAGATTGGCGATAAAAAGGGGGAAGGGGTTACTTTAAATAATATCAGTGGGATATATCGTGCCCGCGGCGATTATGAGAGCGCCCTGAAGTATCTGCTTGAGAGTTTAAAAATCA
>JAMOBJ010000096.1 GCA_039908095.1 Nitrospirae bacterium YQR-1 | reverse complement strand
CGTGCCCTATCGTTCCCACATTAACATGCGGCTTTGTCCTTTCAAACTTAGCCTTTGCCATCTCTTACCTCCTTAGTTTCGTCCCTTTCAAACAAGCAGCCGAACCTTAAGTTTATCCTTTTTTATATGATTTATTATTTAATATCATTACCGAACCAAAACTGAAATAATAGCAGACAATTTCTTATTTGTCAAGTAAAATATTATATGCCCTTAATTTTCTTAATTACCTCATCAGCAACACTTTTTGGAAGTTCTTCATACGCGGCAAGCTGCATAGTGTAACTTGCCCTGCCCTGACTGTTGGATCTCAAATCAGTGGCATAGCCAAACATCTCTGAAAGGGGTACGTTAGCCTCAATGACTTGTGTTTTTCCCCTTTTATTTATCTGATGTATCTTTCCGCGCCTGGAATTTAAATCTCCGATAACATCCCCCATATAATCCTCAGGGGTAACAACTTCAACACTCATAATAGGCTCAAGCAGCACAGGCTTTGCACGGGCCACGGCCTCTTTTAGTGCCATTGAGCCGGCTATCTTAAAGGCCATTTCCGAGGAGTCAACCTCATGATAAGAACCATCGTACAAAACGGCTTTTACATCCACGATTGGATAGCCGGCAATCACACCGGTATTTGTAGCCTCTTTGATACCTGCCTCCACCGCTGAAATATACTCCCTGGGAATCGTGCCCCCTATTATCTTATTTTCAAATTCAAAACCAGTACCTCTTACCAGTGGCTCTATCTTTATCTTCACATGGCCGTACTGCCCTCTGCCACCGGTTTGCCTGATATATTTACCCTCGGCATCGGCATTGTCTTTTATAG
>JAMOBJ010000095.1 GCA_039908095.1 Nitrospirae bacterium YQR-1 | reverse complement strand
CGGCAACCGGCGTAAAATTGTGCCGGTTAAATGTTATCATTATATTCTCTGATATCCACCACCATCCAATTTTAAAACCAACCAACCATTATAACGGGGTGATGATTACGAGTGCGGAACAGAATCTTGAGACTTTAGTAGATAGCACTGTTTCAAAGCGTGTAAAGACAAGAGGCGTTTACAGAAGATGCATTGAGATAAAATCCGATGTAACTTTTCTTCAGCCAATTGGTGAGTCTTATATATCTGAAGAAGAATATATGAATTTCATAAAAAATGGCTATGGTGCTGTTTTGGAAACATTCGGACATGTTGGCAAAGAATGGATTACTTTTTCGTTAGCAAATATAAATGCACTTATCGGGTCCTATAATGATATTAAAGGCAGAATCTCAAACAAATCAGGAATGGGGATGATATTTGTGGGTTTTTTCACAATTTTAAAATCTGAGTTTATGCGGCATTATTTTACTGAGGATGAGTTAAAAGTGATTGGGAAAAACATTTTAAGCATCATGAACGAACATGATGATAAGATGACGAAGGTAAAGGATATAGCCCAGGAGTTTAAAGACAGACTACCGGCGTTTGTGTTTTCAAACCATAAAAACTTTATGGGGGTTGGATACACGTTGGGTGATTTTGAATATTCAAAAAAGAACAAAATATATGGATACTTAGAAGTTAATGCAGAGAACACATATGACTTATTTATAATTGATATAAATGCCTTATGCAAAGAAATGGGTTTTGAGAAGACACAGTTACTTGATGCGTTATAAAAAGCCCGAAATAGTATGTCATCTGAATCCCAAGCCTTGCCTCTAACAAACAAACCATAAGGACTGCTCCCCA
>JAMOBJ010000094.1 GCA_039908095.1 Nitrospirae bacterium YQR-1 | reverse complement strand
CGGCGTCTTGGCGGCAAAGAAAATATAAAAGTAAACGTAAGAATCATAGCTGCCACCAACAAGGATTTGGAAAAGGAGATTTCACAGGGTAAATTCCGTGATGATCTGTACTACCGACTTAAGGTGGTGACAATAGAGCTTCCCTCACTTAGCCAACGAAAGGATGATATTCCGCTTTTAGTTAAATTTTTCATAGAAAAACACAATGCGGAGTTTGGCAAGCAAGTAACAGACATAAGTGACGGAGCACTGAGACTGTTGATGGACTACCACTGGCCCGGCAACATCCGGCAGTTAAGTTCGGTCATAGAGCGGGCGGTTCTGATGACCGACAACGACGTTATAAGTGTGGATGATATCAAAGGAGAGCTTAGGACTCCTGAGGGTAATGGAGTGCTTAAAATAGAAATACCGGATGAAGGAATAAATTTTGAGGAGCTTGAAAAAGAGCTGTTGAAAAAAGCCATGGCAAAGGCCAATAATGTAGCGGCCAGAGCAGCCAGATTTTTAGGTATGAGCTACAAGACTTTTTGGTACAGACTTGAAAAGTTTGGCTTAAATACAGGCTCGGGGGCAAAACCGCCGAGAGATTGACATTACAATTTTGGCAAGGAAGAAATTATACACCTGTCAGATTAAATATCGTTCACTACAGGATACTATGCCCGCTCTCTTTACGGACACTTTCATTTTGCTAAGAACCGGACATTTTCACTTTGCTACTACAGCTGTAAAAAAATATTTGACCTGACTTTTGGTTTTTTGTTATAGTAAGGCTATGGTGATGCAAATGAAAGATATTATTGCCAAAGAAGTGGTAATAACCAAAGAAGATATAATAGAAGCAATGAAGGAAGTGATTGCTCC
>JAMOBJ010000093.1 GCA_039908095.1 Nitrospirae bacterium YQR-1 | reverse complement strand
GTATTGTATTTTGCTCCACGGCGGTACTTGATGAATTCGTATTTCTGACGCATTACACGGTCTCTTGATATTAATATCCAACTACTTTCCACCAACGCACTACGTATTCGCTTATTACCGCACCTTGTTATTCGCCCTTGCCTTATATGGCCTCCACTCGAATACTCTGATGGGGTTAAACCTAAATACGATGAAAGCTCCTCAGATGTCTTGAATCTCTCTATTTCACTTAACTCCAGGATTATCTCCATTGCTGTTAAGGTCCCTATACCGGGCACTGTTTTCAATAGGGCCACTTTCTCTTTATACTCCGCTTCTCTTGATAACTCCAGCATCTCTTTCGTTAGTTCTTTTATTGCCTCACGTAAGTATTCATAAAGCTCTATTAATTTGTTTAGGGCTGTTTTCATCACTTTTTGTTTTAGTTCTATTGCTCTTAACCACTCCATGAATTTTTTACCCCAATGTTGCTTATCTGCTATCGGTACCTCTATCCCATGAAATAATAACTTGCTCTTTATTTGTCTTGCCACATCGCTTTTATGCTCTACTAACTGACGACGTGTTCGCACTAACTCTCTCTTTTCTCTCTCCGCTTCACTTAAAACATATACTTTTTTCAGCATCCCTTTTGATAATAATTTCGCCAGCTTGCGGCTATCTCGTTTGTCTGTTTTCACCTTATTTCCTGTTTCCAATGGTATCAGAGACGGAGGTACTACTATTGTCTCTATCCCTGCCTCGATTAACCGGTCATACAACCAAAATCCACATGGCCCTGCCTCATAAGCAACCTTTATTTTGCACTCCGGTAGTCTGCTCAACTGCCTTGATAAATCCTCGTATTTCCCTCGTATCCGTCCATTGAATAACTCTTCTCCC
>JAMOBJ010000092.1 GCA_039908095.1 Nitrospirae bacterium YQR-1 | reverse complement strand
ACAAACTCTTGCTCCCACAATATATTGACCGTAATCTTATGCTATAAAATCACGGGTGGGGTTAACTTGACGCTTACCAACCAAAGATAAGGAAGGCACCGGCATAGGCCTTTACATGTCCAAAACGATAATAGAGACGAATATGGGAGGTAGTCTTACAGTTCATAATGTAGATGGTGGTGCTGAGTTTGTGATAAGATTGGATGCAAGTGGTGATTGAGATGGATCCACAGGCTAAAAAAATAGAAGAACTCTCAGAACTTTTAAACAAAGCAAACGAAAAGTTAAAACAATTGGAATTGGACAAACAACGTGCCGAAGCCGAAACTGAAGCGCTGTTGAAAAGTATGCCAACTACAGTTGCTAATCTGGATCATATACCTCAAAATAAGCAAATCAATGCTATTAATGCCGCCAAACGTGCTTTAAAAGCCATCAGAAAGTCCCAGTCAATTTTATACAATTCAGCAAATGAAGGATATCTGCTTAGAGGGATATGCCGAGTGATAGTTGAAGAGGCAGGATATATGTTTGCATGGATTGGATACAAAGTTCACGACGAGACTAAATCTATTAAGCCTATGGCACATTTTGGACACGAAAAGGGATATTTAGATGCTATCAACATAACATGGCATGATGATGTTCAAGGATACGGACCTACTGGAACCGCAGTACGTACCGGTAAACCAGCCGTTTGCAGAGACATTTTGACAGATACTTTATATGCTCCATGGCGTAAGGAAGCAACTGAGAGGGGATATGCATCTTCTATAGGCTTACCGTTAATAAATGAAGATGAGGTTATAGGTGCTTTAAATATCTATGCAGAAGAACCTGATGCTTTTGATGAAGACGAGGTGGGATTATTGATAGATTTATCCC
>JAMOBJ010000091.1 GCA_039908095.1 Nitrospirae bacterium YQR-1 | reverse complement strand
GTCCGGTATTTTCTTTTCTTTGACTTTTTTTACAAAGGAACCTTTTCTTTTTTCTATGCTACCGGTATTGCTGTACTTTCTTTTTGTTTCAAATGAAAATTATAGAGGTAAAATAAGACAAATCGGCATACTATTATTTGGTTCTATTACTATATTTTTTCTCTTGCTACTGTACTTTATAAGAAATTACGCCTTGATTGATTGGCTTGATGTTTTTTCCTATAATATTGCTTATGCAAAGATTTACTCTAAGGATAGAAGTATATATCAGGGACTTTTATTATCTCTAAGTAACTTGTTAAAAACAATTTTTTTTCTAAAAACAATCAATTTATTATTTATTGCTGGAGTAATAAGTGCTTTTAAAAAAGAGTTTATAGAAAAATATAAGTATCTGCCTATTCTGTTTCTTATCTGGTTTGCAGGAAGTGTTATAGGTGCTAATATTACTAAAATGTACTGTAGTAATTACTATCTGCCTGCTTTTGCACCGTTTGTACTTGTATCAGCATGTGGTGTGATGTTTGTATTCGATATTATAAATAAATATTTAAACAGCAAATCATTGTATGCACATATCATAGTTTTAACTTTTTTGCTAACAAGTCTTATGGTATTTGATTACAAATATATGCGTAGTTTCTACAAAAGGCTGTGTTATAACTTCATAATAACAGAGGCTAAAGATGTGGACGGAGGGTCAACTCTCCTTTATGTTTATACAAATATAACTGATGCGGTATGGATACCGCTTTCAGAAAGAGCAGCCTATTTGTATTCCAAACGCCTTTCTCCGACAAAATATATACAGAGTATGAAGCATTTTTATATAAATACAATCAAAGATACAGGTAAAGAAAAAGAAAACACTCTATTAAACGAACTAA
>JAMOBJ010000090.1 GCA_039908095.1 Nitrospirae bacterium YQR-1 | reverse complement strand
CCAAAAATAATGATGCTGTCAATAAGATAGAGTTGCCGGTAAATCTCTCTTTATATGGAATTACAAAAGGAGATGAAAACAATAAAAAAAGGAGGACTTAAAAACATGGAAAAGCACATTCTATTTGCAGAAACGGCGTTGGTAAGAGAACTGAGACGGATGTACAGAAATTCACTATATTATTTTGCTGACACAATGGCTGAAACTCCCAAGCACGTGAACCATTAGTTTTCCTATCGATGTGCTTAAATCTATATTTTCAGAGAGTGATATAAACGCCACATCATTTTCTGTAAAGAGATTTAGCAGAAACATCAGGTTTTTTAGAGAACGTGCAAGTCTATCCATCTTATAGCAAATAACAGCACAAAAGTCTTTGTTTTTAACCCCCTCAATCAGTTTATCGAGTGCCGGACGTTTATCTTTAGCACCAGAGACTCCGACATCTACGAATTCGACAACCTCATCGTATCCTTTCCCTTTGGCATAGTCTCTTAATGCATCCATTTGAGTAGAAACGTCTTGCTTATCAACAGTGGATACTCTCCCGTATATTGCTGCTTTCATGTTACACACTCCCTTCTTCAAATTCATCGTCATCTCCACCCTCTGTTTTAGACATTTTGATAACGATATAACTGTGATGGTTGAGGTATAACTCGTAAGGATACTCGCTTTTACACATCATGCACTGTATCTTAAATCTTTCTGGTTGTTGAATTTTTGAACATTCAAAAATATTATGTTCTTTCATCAAAATATTATTTTGAGTTTCTTCCCCCAAATCCTCGTTCTCATCAATGTTGCCTAATTCCTTCACACTAAAACTGCGGAGTTCTGTTTTTATCAGTGACCGCTTCAGCGCCAAATGCGCCCTTAAGTGCCTCAGCTAATGTATTCATTTCAA
>JAMOBJ010000089.1 GCA_039908095.1 Nitrospirae bacterium YQR-1 | reverse complement strand
GGGTTTTACAGGTGAGTTTTGGACGGTAATCGGCATAGAAGCTAAAAGGATAAGGAGGTAAACGTTAGATGTATGATCTCTCACTTTGATGCGATGAGACTAAAAGAGCTAAACGTATAGTGTGCAGATTTTCAGAGCTCCTCAGATGTGCCGTGGTTTATTACTTCCGCTGCTAAGAAACTCTCCTGAAGGTTTTGTTTTTAAGATTGTTCATTTCCAGAGAAGCGGCTTTGATAAAAAAGTTAACCAATCCCTTAAAGAAAATCAGTTTTTTCCTGTAGCCCAGTTTTTTGACTGATGCTCCTTCATGATGAACAGCACGGGCATCTCTGCAGAGGCCGATTCTATAGCCGGTATTTTTATAAAGCCTGTAGCACCAATCCACATCGTTAAAGAAAATAGGAAATTTTTTTTCATCCAGCTCACCAACCTGATGCCAGCACTTGCGTCTTACAAGAAGCGCTGATGCCATGGGTTGAGGCGCCTCATCAGCGCTCATATGCTCAAGTGCGGTAAGTTTCCACTTTTTAAATCCTGCTATTCTCTCGATGCCCAGCTTCTCAAGCACAAGGGACGTTATCGAGGGAAATCTTCTGCATGAAATCTGTATAGTGCCGTCAGGATAGTACAAAAGCGGGGCAACCGCCCCTGCCCACGACTCCGATTTCAAAAAATCCACTAACTTTCCCGTTGTATCAGGATAAAGCACAACGTCGTTATTTAATAAAAATATGAACTCACCGGTTGCCCTCTGTACTCCGGTATTGGTTGCTTTTGCGTATCCCTCATTAATCTTGTTTCGTATCCAGATGATGTCTCCAAAACGTGCTCTTACTTTCTGTTGGCTTCCGTCCTCTGAGGCATTATCAACCACTATTACTTCCTTATTTTCAATTCCCTGCCGGATTAAGCGATAGAGGGGAATCTTTGGCGGCTGTGGCACACAGAGAGCTTCTTGAGGAGACAGGT
>JAMOBJ010000088.1 GCA_039908095.1 Nitrospirae bacterium YQR-1 | reverse complement strand
AGTCGCTTTATTCCAACTGCTAATTTCAGAATTACCTGTCCTGCATGGCTCACTATCCGCCCTGCTACCTGTATCATCTTCCAACGAAATGTTGTTATTGTGTGTTTTAACCATGAATCAGGACATGACAACCTTTTAAACCCTACAAATAGATTGTAGGCGATAATCCTCCTTACCTCATCCAACCCACTAAGACCATCTGATGAATCTCCCAGTTTCTCAACCATAGAATCCACAGACATATAAAAATCAGAACCTACCCTGTCCATTTTATTCAAAAATGCAATCCTTGGCACCCCGTAACGCTCCGCCTGTCTCCAAACGGTTTCCGTCTGAGGCTCCACCCCTGAAACTGAATCAAGCAGTATGACAGCCCCATCCAGAACTCGCATTGATCTCTCCACCTCGATAGTGAAGTCCACATGCCCGGGCGTATCTATAATGTTTATCTTATTGTCTTTCCAAAAGCACGTTGTTGCCGCGGAGGTGATTGTTATACCCCTTTCTTGCTCCTGAGGCATCCAATCCATAACAGCAGTGCCGTTATGCACTTCACCTATCTTGTAGGTCACGCCCGTATAATAGAGTATCCTTTCAGTAGTTGTAGTCTTCCCTGCGTCTATATGTGCCATGATACCGATATTACGGGTCCTGTCTAATGAGAATCGTTCCGACATCTGTTCCGGTTACCACCTGTAGTGGGCAAACGCTTTGTTTGCCTCTGCCATTTTATGAGTATCTTCTTTCTTTTTTATCGAACTGCCCACGTTGTTGAAAGCATCAACAAGCTCACCTGCAAGCCTATCTGTCATGGTTTTCTCATTTCGTCCGCGAGCATAATTTATTATCCATCTGAAAGCCAACGCCAGCCTTCTCTGTGGCCTTATCTCCACAGGCACCTGATAGGTCGCCCCGCCGACTCTCCGCGGTTTCACTTCTATCAGAGGCTTAACATTCTCTATAGATGACTTAAAC
>JAMOBJ010000087.1 GCA_039908095.1 Nitrospirae bacterium YQR-1 | reverse complement strand
GTCACCTGAAAGGGCGTAACAAAGTGGAGCAGGTTTCTGAAAGAAACCTTGACATTTTTAGCTACCTGAAGGCTACCACGTCGGGTAGGTCAAGGCTCTTTCGAGCCCTTTCCCCCCTAAGAACCGTACGTGAGAGTTTCCCCTCATACGCAAGTCTATAAAATGCCCAATTTAGGACACGGCAACCAACTTTCTTTCAAGGATTGTGAGGAACACACTTTTCATAAGGATTAAAACTACATTTCACTTTAATGTGCAAGGTAATCCTGGTCTTGCAGGCAGATACTAATTCTGAAAGGTTTGTGCCGAATATCCAGTTTCTGCCGTATTTACTCAGGAAATATTTCTTTTTAATCCATGTTACAGATTTGTTATGGTGTCTGCGTTTTGCCCATTTCCATAGTGCGTGCCAGATTCGGTTGTCCACATAGGAAAAGGTCTTTCTGGCAGTGGCATGTCTGTGATAGTTAGTCCATCCTCTGATTACTGGATTTAGCATTTTAATCAGATTGTCCACAGTGGCAGTTTTGTACTCTTTAATAATGCCCCTGACTTTCCTTAGAAATGCTTTTATGTTTTTCTTTGCTGGTTTGGTTGTGAGTTTGCTTTTGTATTTGCGAATGTTTTGCCCAAGAAAATCAAACCCATTCTCGATATGAGTGATACAGGTCTTTTCCGGTGAAAGTTCCAATCCTCTCTCCCTCAGAAAGTTTGTGATTAGATGTTTGATGGTTTCCAGTATTTCCTTATTGGACGCTGTCACAATAAGTCGAGTAGCGCAGAGGAATCTCACCTCTACGCCCTCACAGTTCCGGACGTGAACCTCTCAGCTCATCCGGCTCCTATCATCCAGCCGTTAGCTTAAGTAGTTTCCAATGGGCAAATATCCATGGTTGTTCTATTGCAATGTAAGCGTCAAGTTAACCCCACCCGTGATTTTATAGCATAAGATTACGGTCAATATATTGTGGGAGCAAGAGTT
>JAMOBJ010000086.1 GCA_039908095.1 Nitrospirae bacterium YQR-1 | reverse complement strand
AATACCCTACAGGCTGATACCCCCATGAGGCATCCAGCGGATGCTCCTGTACCGGAAGCAATTCGATGTGTGTATATTCCGCTTGAGGAGTCCACTCCGTTATTGTAGTAGTGTCCTGAGAGATTAACAGTGCTGGAGGCTTTTATTGAAACGTTACCGGCGTCTCCGGTGCTGTCCTCTAAAGCCGAGGCTCCGATTAATGAGTTACCGGTAAGGGTTAAACTTTCTGTTGTTATTGTAATGTCTCCGGCCTTGCCGGATGACGACGTGTTTGAAGTTATCTGGCTGCCGGAGGTAACGCTTATAGCTCCTGTAACATTTATATTAATGCCGCCTCCGTTGCCGCCTCCATAGGTATCGGCACAGACCTGTCCGCCGTCAGTGATGAACTTTCCACCTGAAATGTATATATTACCAGCACCGGCAATGGTACTGCTTACGTCTAAATTGCCGATAGCGTTACCGTTTCTTGTTTGACGTGTTGAATCGGTATGAGATATATTAATATCGCCAAAGTTTGAAAAAGCATCCACGCTTATCCCGGATGATGTAATAGCCGCCTCACCGGCAGAGGCAACAGCGGCAAGATTAATCTGCCCACCGGGAGCATATAAATAACCATTTTTTATGTCTATACCGCCGGCAACAAGTGTAATCCCTTTTCCCTCCGCCACCTCTAAGAAACTGCCCTCTATTGAAACGCCGGTTGGATTACTTGTTAAAAAACCAAAAGCCGAGGGGGTGGCTACCGTTAATACTGTGTCAGATGGATTTGTAGCATTAAACTTACCACCGTCGGAAAGTTTTAGATAATCCGCCGTACTTACATAGAAAGAGCCCTTTATGTCAAGGCTTGCGTTTTTGCCGAAAACTACGCCGGAGGGATTTATAAAGTAAAGGTTTGCTCCTGAGATGGCGGAGGAAATCATCCCATCTATATAAGATGAACCACCTTCGGTTACTCTGGCAATTATATTTGAAATAGAAGATTC
>JAMOBJ010000085.1 GCA_039908095.1 Nitrospirae bacterium YQR-1 | reverse complement strand
GCACCGTAAAGGCAATAGACAAAAAGGGTGAGGACAAGAAATAGAAGATGTATTGGGAATAAAAGAATACGATGAAAATAATCTTTATGCAACTCTTGATTGGCTTTTTATACACCAGGATGACATAGAAGATGCTTTATTCAAGGATAGATACAATAACAAACCTCCCCGTTTGTTTCTATATGATGTGACATCAAGTTACTTAGAGGGACAACAAAATGAATTAGCCAGTTATGGTTACAATAGAGATGGTAAAAAAGCCAAAAAACAGATTGTAATAGGATTATTAACTGACGATAATGGAATTCCTGTGGCTGTAAAGGTATTTAAGGGTAATACATCGGACACATCAACTGTTTGTGGACAAGTAAAGAAATTATCTAATCGTTTTGGTGTAAAGAATGTTACGCTCGTAGGAGACAGAGGCATGATAAAGAATGTGCAGATAGAATATCTATCTTTATATGGTTTTGACTATATTACGGCAATAACAAAGGCACAAATAGAAAAGATGATAAGGGATGATATATTTCAGATAAACTTATTTGATGAGAAATTGATAGAAGTAGAACATGAAGGAATAAGGTATGTATTACGGAGAAATCCACAACGTGTAGAAGAGTTAAAAGAAACAAGAATGGAGAAATATGAAAAATTAAAAGCAAAATCAGAAGAGTTATCTAAGAAACTAAAAGAACATCCTAAAGCAAAAATAGAAACTGCCTTAAAAACTTTGAATGAATTAATAGAAACTTTATCTATAAAAGATTGGGTAGATATTAAAGAAAGTGAACGCAATATAATTGTTTCAATTGATAATGAAAGACTAAAAGAAGATAGCAAGTTAGACGGCTGTTATGCAATAAAAACTAATTTAACAGCGGATTGTGGCATTAAAAGGAAATGGGTACACGCTTAGGGCTATTTGTTTTGAGCTTACAAAGGAAGGGTATAAACCACAAGGTAAAACGTGGTACCCACAGAGCATATCCAATATTTTAC
>JAMOBJ010000084.1 GCA_039908095.1 Nitrospirae bacterium YQR-1 | reverse complement strand
ACACATTGATACCAAGTTGCATTCATTGCCCAGGGATGTCATTCTTTTGTCTTCTTTTTATCATGATGGTTTTGTTTATTTTAGAATTACTGTATTTTCAAGTGGCAAAAAATGCCACTTGCCTATATACCAAAATTGATGAGATTAATTTTTTCAATTGAAGCGTTGATTGAAACAGCCAGGACGAACAAACTTAAACCCTACAAGTATATGCGATATATTCTTGAACGGCTGCCTTATGCTAAAATTGATGAGATTACAAACGCCTGTTGCCACAATATATAAAACCGGAGTGCTTGGCATAAAATCACGGGTGGGGTTTTGACGCTTACTTTACTCCGGTACTAGTAATAAGGCATTAATACTCTTCATTAACACTTCATCATCTATAGGTTTAATGAGATATCCTTTGGCTCCAACTTCTATCGCTTTTCGTTTTTTTCTATAATCTGTCATCTGTTGTTATCACTAATATTGGAATTGTGTTTAATAAAGGATTAGATTTCACATGTTCAATAAATTCTATACCACCCATAATCGGCATATTTAATCCTGTAATTATCATTGTTATGCTGTCTTTTGCAAGTATTTCTATCGCATCCACTCCATTTGTTGCAAATATCGTATCATACCCATGTTTTTTCAAGTATTTTCCCAAAATTCTTTGGCTAGGGATATCATCATCAACTACCAGTATTTTCATAATTGGCACCTCACAAAATAAAAAACAAGGTATAAATAACTCCAGTTCGTTCTACCATGAGATATGTATTTCAGTTTTATCATGGTATCTCTTTTTCCATCTAACAGCCTCCCACACAAAACATAACACCCTCAAGCAAATTCTCAAGGTTTATCGGCTTTATTACATTTCTGCAAACCTTATCGCTTGTGTGCTGTTCATCGTTATAGGCGGTGGTTATTATAACCGGCTGGGTTTCGTCTATTATGATTGTGGATAAGGTCTCAGGGAAGTTGAAAAAGTAACAATATGGAAGCGTTGTATGAAAATAAGGA
>JAMOBJ010000083.1 GCA_039908095.1 Nitrospirae bacterium YQR-1 | reverse complement strand
ATAAGAGAGCATGTCGCCATTGAACTGGAGTGTTTTGTACATGGCTCCATATGTATATCCTACTCCGGAAGATGTTAAATGAGCGGCTGAAGCGTTCAACCGGATTAGCATCGTTCTGAGGGATTTGTCTGGCAAAGGAGGCGGCGGTAAGAGGGTCATTCAGGGGTTTAAGAAGTGCAGCGATAAGCCTGTCATTAACCGGCATGGCATCCTGAGTCATAAATACCAGCACCTCGCCGGAGGCTTTGGATGCGGCTAAGTTTCTGGTTCCACCGTGGTTAAAGTCAGCCTTTGGAATTACTATAGTTTTGCAGCCCAATGAGCCGGCAATTTCAACCGTATTGTCTGAAGATGAGGAATCTATCACTATGACCTCAGAACTTACCGCAGTACCATCCTCGTGTTTCTGATTCATACAGGAGGCGGCTAATTTTCCGATTATACCGGAAGCATTGATAGTTGGAATTATAACACTTACATCCATGAGAGCTGCCATCGTCCTCCATAGCTTACAACAATTTTAATAGAGGTGGCAATATGAATTTTTTTAGGAATAATGTTAAAATTATTTTTATATCAGATGAGATAATATGGATAAAAAGATACCTATAATTGAAAAGTTAAACAGTAAGATACTGTCCAATAGTGATTTTCCTGCTATGGGACGCACAGTAGCATTGGTTAACAAACAGACCTTATCCGAAAGTGACGTTTCAGTCAATGAGCTGGCCAACACCATCCTCAATGATTATGCACTTTCCAACAAAGTGTTGAAAATGGTAAACACGGTTTTTTACATAAAGTATCAACTGGAGGGTAAAATAAATACAATATCAAGGGCTGTGTATGTATTAGGGTTTAATCAGGTAAGAAACGCAGCTCTTTCGCTGATGTTATTTGAGCATATCAGCAACAAAGCAACGGCTTATGATTTGAGGGAGGGGATGGTGATCTCCTTTATGACGGCACTTAACAGCAACGGTACAGGCATGGTTTCACTGAGAAACAATTTAAAAGTCGGGGATACCCTTATATGCCAAAC
>JAMOBJ010000082.1 GCA_039908095.1 Nitrospirae bacterium YQR-1 | reverse complement strand
ACGACATTAACGGCGACTATAACCAAGGTGTTGGCAATGAAGGGTCAGGCCAAATTCACGGCCTATGATCAGATAGATAATGCGCCGGAGGAAAAGGCAAGGGGTATCACCATAGCAACGGCCCATGTGGAGTATGAGACGGACAACAGGCACTATGCGCATGTTGACTGCCCCGGGCACGCCGACTATGTAAAGAACATGATAACCGGAGCAGCGCAGATGGACGGGGCCATATTGGTAGTGAGTGCCGCAGACGGTCCTATGCCTCAGACCAGAGAGCACATATTATTGGCAAGACAGGTAGGTGTGCCCTACATAGTGGTGTTTATGAACAAGACGGATATGGTGGATGATCCTGAGCTTTTGGAGCTGGTGGAGCTTGAGATACGAGAGCTGCTGAGTAAGTATGGTTTTCCTGGGGATGAGATACCGATAGTGAAGGGCAGTGCGTTAAAGGCGATAGAGAGTGCGGCCACAGACCCTGGTGTGGCGGAGTACAAGTGCATACTGGAGCTGATGGATGCAGTGGATGCGTATGTACCGCAGCCGCAGAGGGCGTTGGATAAGCCGTTTTTAATGCCGATAGAGGATGTGTTTTCGATAAGCGGCAGAGGGACGGTGGTAACTGGGAGAGTGGAGAGGGGCATAATCAAGGTAGGAGAAGAGGTAGAGATAGTAGGGATATCGGCTACGAGAAAGTCAGTGGTGACCGGAGTGGAGATGTTCAGAAAGCTGCTGGATGAGGGGCGTGCCGGAGATAATATAGGAGCGCTTTTAAGGGGAGTAGGTAAGGATGAGGTGGAAAGAGGGCAGGTGTTGGCCAAACCCGGCAGTATAACTCCGCACACAAAGTTTAAGGCGGAGGCGTACGTGTTGACAAAGGAAGAGGGCGGCAGGCATACGCCATTTTTTAAGGGATACAGGCCGCAGTTTTATTTCAGGACAACGGATGTGACGGGAGTGTGTGAGTTGCCTGAGGGGGTGGAGATGGTAATGCCTGGTGATAACATAAGCATAAGAGTAGAGTTGATAGCGCCCATAGCAATGGAGAAGGAGCTGCGTTTTGCTATCCGTGAAGGTGG
>JAMOBJ010000081.1 GCA_039908095.1 Nitrospirae bacterium YQR-1 | reverse complement strand
TTGTCATGATTGTAGTATGGCTTAATTAAATTGCCCCGTCCGATGAGCGCATAAAATGCGCCAAGCGGACATAAATGAGTTTCCACTTAAACCTTCTATGTTAATTGATACAGGGAACGGCTATCATGCCTATTGGTTTTTTGAAGAGGTGATAGAATTGCCTGAATTTACAGGTGATAAGGTAGCAGATAAACAGCGCAGTGAGACTATTGCAAAGTTTAAAGGCATACTCAAAGGGATGGTAAAGGCTTTAAACGGTGATAGTGCCGCTGCTGATGTGGCAAGGATACTTAGGGTTCCTGGTACATTCAATTGTAAGGATATTATTAAGCCTTGTAGGTTACTTGAGTTTAATCCTGATGTTATCTACTCATTGTCAGATTTTGAACCATGGGAAGTTGCCGTAGAAGTTCCAGTGGGGAAGGAATACACCATCGATGAAACCACCATTGAAACTAATATGGGGGTGGGTGAGTTTGTTGATATATTAAAAGAGAATTTTGCTTGTGCACGGATTATCTTAGATGGGGATGTCACTGTTGAAAATAATAGGATTAAATACACTGGTTCGGAATTGAGATATCCAATCGTTTTTCAGATATTAACAAACATTTCTAAGATGAGAATCGAAGATAGTCTTAAGGATGAGTTTCGTCAGTTTACAGCCGAATTATACTATCGAGGTGGATTAACTGATGAAGCGATAGAAAAGGCGGATGACTATCACTATAACTGTGACAGTCTGAATGATGCGCTGGATGAATTTTATGGAGAGACATGCTGTCAGGAATGTAACTTTAAAACACTGGCTGGAAACGTGAACTCACTCCTTGGGAAGATGTTTTATAAAAACAACTGTAATAAGCAGATTATCTATAACTCTGTTTCACACACTGCTCCAGACAATAATACCCCTAGCGATATATCAAGCGTAAGAATACCACCTGTTGAGTATAGGCGTGGCAATATCGTTTGGTTTTGGAATGAAAGAACCGGTGAGTTCTGGAGAACTGTTAAATGTATGAGTGTAATTATTTGTTATATATATATATGGTATTTTGGAGTAAACACACCATGTTGGGACGAGTGGACGGAGTTTTACC
>JAMOBJ010000080.1 GCA_039908095.1 Nitrospirae bacterium YQR-1 | reverse complement strand
GAGACAGAAAAAAGAAATTTGGAAAAAGAGTTGAGAAATGCAGAGAAACTGGATGCCATAGGCCGTTTCACGCGTAACGAGAATATGATTGTATCGTCGTCTGATGATGCAACTATAATCATATGGGACATTGAAACATGTGAAAGAGTAAGAACCATTAGAGGACATGATAAAGCTGTAGGTACTTGTGTTCTAACAGCAGACAACAGATATATTTTATCCGGTTCAGAAGATTATACAATACGTATTTGGGATTTTGAAAGCGGAAAGGAAATGGAAAAAATAGAACTACTGTGGGTACCCAGAGCAATAGCAATTTCACCTACAAATCCATCTCAAATAATAACAGCAAATGGAAATGGTACTCTTACAGAATTTAATATACCGATAGTTATCTGAACTCACGCTTTTTTCTGAATTCCCATGGGGGTTCAGGGTCTTTCTGACGCCACAGTCCCAGTTTTTTTTCGCTTGCTGCAATCTTAGCGTCAATATACCTGCCGGAGTCTTCCTTTTTGAGATGCTTCACGTATGCCCATGCGTATCCCCGTTTTACCATTTCCAGGTTTACGTCAAGGATGTCTTTGGTAATGAGGCATATCTCCCTGTTGTAGGAACTGTCCCCTGTAACTGTGACCTCAACTGTGTGCCCTGTTACAATTTTTTTTAACTCCTGCAACGCCTCTATGCCGTATGGCTGCCCTTTTTGTGACATGTTGGATATCTCAGGTGCATCTATTCCGTAGAGGCGACAAATAAAACGCCGGCTTCCGTCAAGGGGAGCAACTACCACTGTATCTCCGTCATATACCTTTAGCACATGGGCCTTTATCGGTGTACCTGCCGGTTTATAAACTTTCTCTAAATATGGTACTTTTTTAACAAACGCAGGTATGTGCTTTTTATATCGTGGATAGAAACCAAAAACTGTTATATAAATAAGCCCGAAGGCTATTAACAATAAAACTATCTTTCTGAAGAGAGAAGTCCATTTATTCTTTTTCTTTGCCACGCTGCATATTATACACAACTCTGGTACAATTTTTAAAATTCATAATCAATAGTTATCGAGGTAAACACCGCTCTCATTCTGTCCATATCGTACCAGTACTGAATGTA
>JAMOBJ010000079.1 GCA_039908095.1 Nitrospirae bacterium YQR-1 | reverse complement strand
ACTGTGCCCCCTCTTTTTTCACACAAGTATGACACCTCTACTTATTTTTTTGAAGATGGGGTTTACTTGACGCTTACCTATGCCGGTGCCTTCCTTATCTTTGGTTGTGAAGTAAGGTTCAAATATTTTGGTTATCACATCATTAGAAATGCCACCACCGTTGTCTTTGATTGAAACTATAACTTTGGACTTGTCTTCAGTATTGCAGATATTTATTAATATATCTCCTTTAATTTGTGGTTCAATCTTCTTTCTTGAGACAATCGCCTCCTTGGCATTATTCAAAATATTGAGTATAACCTGTTTAAACTCATTTGGATAGCCTTCAACATTAAGTAAGACATACTGTTCAGATTTTAATGAAACATCTACGTTGTGTCTGATATAGACATGCATAAACATTGACAGAAGTTCATCTATGGCTGCCTTTACATCAAATCTGATTTTTTTCTTAGACGGTATGAAGAAATTTCTAAAGTCGTCTATGGTCTTTGCCATAAAATCTATTTGTTGCATTGTAGAACCTACAATATTGTCTATATATTTATCATCAAGTTCACCCTGCTTATAAGCATCTCTAAAATCCTGGACATTCAACGTTACTGCATTCAAAGGTTGTTTCCACTGATGGGCTATTAGGCTAATCATCTCACCCATAGAAGCCATTTTGGATTGCTGAATTAGTAGTTGTTCTTGAAGTCTTCTTTTTTCAACTTCTGTTGTTACCATGGATTGAAGGTGTTCATTAAAGTATTTTAATTTTTCCTCTATCCTTTTACGTTCAACCGCTAAAGCATAAATCATAGCAAGACGTTCTATAACATTTAAATCATCATCCGTATAATCCCTCTCAGCATTTGCTACAGCAATTTGTCCTATTAATCTACCGCCTATTACTGACGGAACTGAAAGATATCGTTTTATTTGTGCATGTCCCTCAGGAATACAGCCTTTATAGGCGGGGTGTTCTTTAGGATTATTAACATAAAATCCGTTTTTTGTATTTAATGCGTGACCCCAAAGCGCATTATAACTATCCTGCCCCTTGGGAAATGTCATTCTCTTATGCGTGGTATCTACGTTACACTGACCATCTTTCATCATTTCAGTAAGACTATGCGCCACTAGGTCCATTGTCTCTGTATCTAACTCAGCAACATAACCATGTGCGCTATTGGTTAGTCTCATTGCCTCTTTGTGTACTGTAATAGAAATATTTTCTATATCCATATTATTAGAAAGGAGTGGCAAGCCCGAACGTTACCTCCCGAAACAGAAAATACCTGAAGGCATCGGCACCATAAGTTTCTATAACCTTATGCGGG
>JAMOBJ010000078.1 GCA_039908095.1 Nitrospirae bacterium YQR-1 | reverse complement strand
CCATTATTGTTTTTTTCTTATTTATTAGCCACTTATAGCCACTTCACGCCATTTTTTACGCTGAACTTCCGTTAAAATTACTCATAACCCCCAAAGCTTATAGTTGCTGTTGCTTGTATCTGACAAAATAAGATAGTAGTGCTTTAGCAAAAGGATAATAGTAATACAGGAATTAGTTTCCACTAAGTTTACAAAAGATATACTTGCTTTTTATTGATTTTAATGTGTACTATTAACTTATTTTAATAGCAGCTTTGTTATGCTGAGATAATAATTAGCAATTTAGTTGGAGGCATATGTCGTATAAAGTAATAAAGTCCATAGCCGCTGAAATAGGAAGTTTCAGTAAGTTTGAGGAAAGCAGTATTTACCTTCTTGGTGGAGCTGACGTCATACAGAGTGAGAATGAGTTTTCAAAATGGGATACTCATAATATATGGAAAAAGTTTTTATATACAGAACAATATCCAGAAACCAGAGGCTATCTTTGGTTTGATATACTTTTATGGTATCCTCAGAATAATAATTTTTTGATGAGAACAATATATAATGCTTTTAAGTTAAGTAATCAAAAAGAAATATTTATAAAAATTCAAGAAATTATTCAAAAAAAAATTGCGACTAATAGTATTGAAACAATTGCAAATTTTATTCTAACAAAAGTTCCCCCTGATAAAAGGAAAGCAGTGATTCTTTTTAAATCTAAGGAATATGGGAGAGAAATGTTGGAATGGTCATGCACTGATGATATAATTTTCCTGAAATTAGACATAGGAAATGTAAAAAGTTTATTAAACCAATTATGCCTGCAATTAAATATTCCATATGATAGCTTTGAAGATTACTCTATAGGCAAAATAGAAAGATATTTAAGAATATTACATTCTATCTCAAATTGGGTTTCTTATATTTTTCTTCCAATCCCTACAGTTTTCCCTGTCACATCAGGGCTTGCTTTTGCCATAGATGACAAAACTGTAACACAAGAAGATTATCAAAAAATTGTTACTGAGTTAAATTCAAAAAGTTTTGTTATTGATCAGTTGGTAGAATATTCAGTAAGAAAAACTATATTTTCTTATTCAACAAAAACAGCAATATCAACGATAATGTCACGTAATTTATCACACAACATAGGAAGCCACATTTTAATAAATATAGAAAAAAATACTAAGTCAGATAATAAATTATTAAATGATCTTAAATATTTTACATCATACTTAAGAACAAGGATGGATTTTCTTGCTCTAATTGCTACTTCATGGCCTAGTTGGTCTCTACCAACCAGATTTTTGCAAGATTTAATGTTTAATTTTTTTCAGCAAATGCCTTTGCTGCAATATATTGGCGCTTCAGAATAAATATAAGCCGGTGTGGTGGTTGCTGAAATTATTTTTTGTATAAGTTCTTTACTATTCCTCCAATGTTGGTG
>JAMOBJ010000077.1 GCA_039908095.1 Nitrospirae bacterium YQR-1 | reverse complement strand
CAAGTTTTTTTCATCCAGAATTTTTATGCGTAAGCGTTTCTCAAACAGCTAATACCAATTCAAAAGTAAACACAGGCATCCTTATCCCTTGCGTATGTGCCGCGCAGGTAGCCGTAGGATTCCTCACAACCAAAAATAAAATCGAAATCCGGGTTTTGCTTTATCCACTCTCCGATGTACTTAAAACCGGTCAACACAGATATGCACTTTACGCCAAAGCTATCGGAGATTTTCTCTATGAGGCTGCTGGTTACGATAGTTTTAATGACAGCGGCTTTTTTAGTATCAATAGTGCCGGCAAGTGCTTCCAATATGTAGCCGGTAAGGAGCACTCCTACCTGATTTCCGTTAAGAAGAACCGGTTTGCCGTCGTTGTCTCTTACAGCTACCCCTATGCGGTCGCAGTCGGGATCTGTGGCCAGGGCAATGTCAGCCCCTGTTTTTTCAAACAGGGCAACGGCCATTTTAAATCCTTCCGGCTCCTCAGGGTTTGGGGATATAACGGTGGGAAAGTTGCCGTCGGGGATACTCTGCTCCTTGACTATATGGATGTCAGAAAATCCCTGCATTATCAGTGCTTTGGCAACAACAGAGTATCCGGCGCCGTGAAGAGGAGTATATACTATTTTTATGTTATCCGCAGCTGTACGAACCGACTGTTTACACACCTCTTTTATGTAAGCGTTGTCAACCTCAGAGCCGATTAATTCAATTAAACCAGCGCTTACAGCACTGTCAAAGTCAGTGCTGCTTTTAACATCTGTAAGTCCTGTTATTTTACCAACCTCTGCAATTATGTTTTTATCGTGAGGCGGGGTAATCTGCCCGCCATCCTCAAAATAGACCTTATAGCCGTTGTACTCCGGTGGGTTGTGGGAAGCTGTGATACACACACCAGCTTTTGCTTGTTTAAATCTTACAGTAAAAGACAGTTCAGGCACCGGCCTTAAAGAGTCAAAAAGATACATTTTTATTCCGTTTGATGCAAGAACTACTGCGGTTTCTCGGGCATACTCCTTGGAATTATTTCTACTGTCGTATCCAATAACAACACCTCTTTCAGCGCCGTCTTCAAATGATAAAATGTAGTTGGCAAGCCCCTGTGTGGCCATCCTAACGGTGTATGCGTTAATGCGGTTAATACCGCCTCCCATGACACCTCTGAGGCCGCCTGTGCCAAAGTCCAGTGTTCTGTAAAACCTTTCCGTCAGCTCAGTGTAATCTTTGGCGTCAATCAAAGCCTGAATTTCCGCTCTCGTTGCACAATCATAGACAGGGCTTGTGGCCCACTCGGTCGCTAATTTTATAATTTTTTCGATACAAATCATGCCGCCAACTCCTCTGTCATTCTGTGCTCCTGAGCTTGTCGAAGGGCTGAGCCTATCGAGAGCGCAAATTCAGGCTTTGATTGACGCCAAAGATTACACTGAGCTGACGGAAAGGTTTTACAGA
>JAMOBJ010000076.1 GCA_039908095.1 Nitrospirae bacterium YQR-1 | reverse complement strand
GGTTTTAGGGTTCGACGGTGATGAAAATTTTAAAATGATTGAAGCAGCTCCTGGAATACTAAACGATAAGCTTTATTTAAAATATATATTAAGTCTGCCAATATCTAAAGAGGTAATAGTTGTAAACTTCTCTGATGCAATAAAAAATGAAGAAGTTAAGAAACTTGAGCATGAAAATATTTTTATTGTTAATTATGAATCAGAGAGTATGTCAAATATATTCAAAAATAAAGATTGTGAATTTATGTTAATAATACCACCATCAGAAGAAAACTTAAAACATGAGATAACAGACACTATTTTCGATGACATTGGAGCGAATATCGAAAAATTACCGACCCGCCTTTTTTGGGTAGGTAACAAACAAGATTTTACTCATTATGAAAATACACACCCATTTGCTCTTAAGAGAATTGCTGTTTTAAGTTTGGATGATTACTCTGTCAAATTAAGAAATAATGAGGGTGGCAGTTTTAAAATTTGGATTTACACTGAATGGATTAAACATCTGAGAGATAAAGTCAGAAAAGATATTGTTGAAGGCAAACAGTTTAATTTATATTTAAGCTTTACTGAAAATACCAGTAAGTCAAGCTCTGTAAATAAACCTTATATTTCTGAGTATTTAAAAAAATACTATTCTTATTTAATTCCGCCAACCCTTGAAAACATAAGTACAGATGACTCTGATACTGAAGCTGATTGGAAAAAAATTAATAATGTGAAAAATGATGATTTAAAGAATGTTTTAAATAAAGTAATAGTAAAAGAAGCAATAGTGACAGATGGTATGCCGGTAATTGCTTACCCAAGACATGGTTTAACCGGTGACCTATTTGTAAGTAATGTTAAAGATTATGACAAATCGAAACCTTTGATCTATTGTGAAAACTTAAGCGGAGCCTCGCCACACTTTACGCTAATCGCCTCCCCGCCATCTGACATGTATCTGTCAATAAAATTAGCTCTTATGCTTATTGAAGGCGGTCTTTTAAGGGTTGCGGTAGCAGATGAAAGAATAGGAAAGGAAATCGGAAATAAACTTGATAGTTTAGCAATTTATAGCATTTCTAAATTTACAAAACAGAAAGCAAATGAAAATGATCAACCATTATCATTGGATATATCATCCGAAAAGGGTAAAGAAGTTTTTATCGGCAAAAATTGCCTATGTGATAATATCGGAAACCAATTTAAATTTGACATATTAATATTACATCAGGGAATAATTGATAAGTTTTTAAAAGAAGGATTCTGGATAAACCGTAATGCTATAGAGAAATGGTTATGTTGCTTGAAAGAAAATATACCATTTATTGTTGTTACATCCGGCAGGGGAAAACCATCGGAGATACCTGAAAATGTAAAATTTATATCGTTTTCTGATATAAGCCACTCATTTATGGGAGATGAAAGTACTAAATGTTTACTTACATCGATTTTAATGAATACAAAGGTGTGACAGAAAGGGAAAAAGGAATGACAGAAAAAGAAAACGGAATGACAGAAAG
>JAMOBJ010000075.1 GCA_039908095.1 Nitrospirae bacterium YQR-1 | reverse complement strand
AAACGAAATGGCATTGGTATATGATATAGAACGTGATGTCAGGTACAGGCAAGGAATGGAAAAAGGCATAGAAAAGGTGATAGCCGATGCTATTAAAACCTTAACGGAGGCGGGCATACTGGTTCAGGTTGACCACATCATGGGAATACCCGATGATACAATGCAGTATCAGGAGGATGCCGTAGAGTTTTACAATCAGTTCAGGCCCCTTGTGGTAGCTACATTTTGGCTGCAATACTATCCTAAAACAGCAATCATTGACATTGCCGTAGAGCGCGGGATTTTATCGGAAAGCGACATTGAGAGGATTAATGAGGGGCTTGTTTTTGGATACAAAAAAGGAACCCTGAGAGACCCCGAACCCTACTTCGGCATATCCTTTCTACTAAACTACATCCCGTTTATGCCCCGGTGGCTGGTTAAATTTATTCTGAAACTCCGCTTATACAAATTTATTAAAACCAGCAACTTCTTTTTAAGTGTAATTATTCCGCACTTAATACGGATGTTTTTTGATAAAAGAAACATCTATGAAAGAAACATGCTCTTTCGGTATCTCAATAAAGAAGTTCCACGGCTCTACAATATATTCATACACCGGCTGCACCCGCTGATGTGTACCAAAGTCAAAGACCGATAGCGGCTGCATACCGTCGGTTTGGGTTCTTTCCCGTTCGGAGTAATCTTGGCAACCTACACCCCAAACATGTTTCTTAACTCATCAACAGAAGCAGCTTTTTTAATATAGGCTTTAGGGGAGTGTGCACCCCATATTATAATTAAAAACGGTGAGAAACTTACAGACCGCCACGACAGGGAATTGATTCTGCAAATCTCTTAATTTCAACTCCTTTACTCGGTTTGCTTACCTCTATGTCGGATTTCGGGGGCAACCCTGTGCTTGATTTTCACGGAGCGTTATTGCTACAATTGCTGCACTGTGTAAATATTGATTTAGCCGGTGTCGGGAGAGTGATGGGAAAAAAGTGTAAAATAACCTTTGTTTATCCGGATGTGCCAAGCCTGGGGGTAGCGTATTTAATGGGAGTTTGCGGGCAGGCAGGGCATGACGCCGAGCTGGTATATTATGAGGCTATGGACAGCAGCGTCTATAGAGCCCTGCCAAGCATTCCTTATGAAAAAGTTGCCGATGACGTGTTAAAGACTAATCCAGATATAGTTGCCTTTTCGTGTGTTACCAAAAATTATCAGTTTCAGCTTGAATGTGCAAGGGTGTTAAAACAAAAAAAACCGGAGCTGCCAACTATCTTTGGCGGTGTGCATATAACGGCGGTGCCTGAAATTGTGCTGAAAAAGGACGTCGTTGATTGTATTGCTATTGGGGAGGGTGAGAAGTCCTTACCGTTGTTTTTGTCTGAGTGCATGTCAGGTGGCACATTTACCCTGCCCGGCACTGCCGTGCGCGGAATTGTGTACAAAAAAGACGGTGCTGTTGTCGGCGGTTATGAGCAGGGAGAGAAAAACGAGTAAAGGCATAGATTACCTATTATAAACCTTTTACTCTTCTATAGTTCTTTTGATTGGCACAC
>JAMOBJ010000074.1:636-1602 GCA_039908095.1 Nitrospirae bacterium YQR-1 | reverse complement strand
GAATTAGGCGACGGGGGAGGCAGGGCAACCTTACAGCTCTGGGAAAAGCATGTATTTATACCAAGCAGCATTCAATCGTCTAACTTCGTTGGCTTTGTCAAAAGCTCCTGGATGTCTAAAGCGTCTCTTTCCTCCAAAAACAGGAATCTCTTTACTTTTTAATTTAATATAATCCAATCTTTTTCCAAATTTTTCAGATAGTTTACGTGTAATTTTTCTTCTGGCACTGATACGATATAAAAAATCATATTTACCTGTATATTCAAAGCCTTTTAAACGTTTTTCTATTCTTAAAGTATCCTTATTAAATTTGGCCTCATCTATATGTTTAGATATGTAATCATTTAAATATTCAGTAAAAATAAAATGACCGGAATTTGCGTATTTTTCCAAACGATGGATTGCCGTTGCTTTGCTGTCAGCATAATCATTTTTTTTATCATGCTTGTCAACTATAAAATGAAAAAGTCCGTAATCGGCAACAATACGAATATTTATTTTAAATGTGAATGTTTCACTGAACTTAATATCCTCTATCAGATTATCACTGAGAAGCTCACTTACAATTTTGACAAAGTTTTCAGGAGATGTACCAAAAATTATAACAGCATCACCCATTTTTTTAATGATTTCAAAATCGTAAAGGCTAACCCTTTTTTGAATTTCAGAATAAAAATACTCATACACATCAGATAGCTGGCTGGTTTTTAGTTTTTTGGCCTGAGGAGTAGAATCAACTAAATCTATAAGAACAAATACACCTGTTGTTGATGTAATATTTTCTGACATCCACCCTCCTCAACATTATGGTAATAATAGTAAATTGTCTTTAGGGAAATTATAGTATCAGAAAAGATAATGGTCAAGAAAAGTATCGTTTTCAAAAGGCAATATTTATAATTATTAAAATGCTTATGCAGTTAACTCCGGCAGATAGTTTTCTGTCATCTGGAGATGCATAGAAGA
>JAMOBJ010000074.1:0-626 GCA_039908095.1 Nitrospirae bacterium YQR-1 | reverse complement strand
TAGGCGGGAATGACAAAAGGAGGATTTTCTTTTTTCTGTCATTCCGAGCGAAAGCTGGAATCCAGATAGTAACGGAGTTAATTACATAGGCAATTAGTTTTAATATTACTTCGATGAATGCTACTTGATATAAGGTCTTTTCTTAAATATCAATCACAATTTCATTACCACTAACCGTGCACTTATAGGTCTTTATATTCATAAGACCTGATATACCGATGAGTTTTACCAAATCCGATGAAAAATTCTGAAACCATGTCTGAAGTTGCCCTGTGGCTATGTCAAACGTTGCCCCGTGGCAGGGACAACCCTTTAACGTCCCAGTATGAAGCCTGCACTTTCTGTGCGGACAGATATCCCCCAGGGCAAAATAATTCTTGCCAACTTTCACAAGCAGCACACTGTGGCCATTTTCTTCAATTCCCAACATGCCGTCTTTATTTAATTTATCTGTGCTTACCCGTATCATGATTAAAACCTCCTGTAATACCAAGTTGCATTCATTCGATTAACTTTGTTGGCTTGTTCGAAAGCTCCTTGACGTCTCCCCTAAAGCAACCGTGATGTCAAGTAAAATTTTTAAAAAATGGTTCTTTCACGTTTTGAGTGGGTAAAAGAAAGAATAA
>JAMOBJ010000073.1 GCA_039908095.1 Nitrospirae bacterium YQR-1 | reverse complement strand
TTGTAACAAAGGCCAAAAAGTCTATAGCGGGGTTTAAGCTGAGAAAGGGTATGCCTATAGGGTGTATGGTTACTGTGGATAAATTGGAAGTGTTCAGGAATCTTATCAAGAAAGCGGGTTCAGTGGATGAATTGAAGGAGTTTTTTACTAATAGTATATAAACAAAGATGGTGCTTACCGGCTGGGCCGATTATGAAATGTACAATTACCTGATATTTTCTGTGATATAAGTCCTTTGTAGTGATTGAGGGATGGTGACATAAATGCAGGGTTATTCGCAGGACAAGTTAGAATAAGAGATTGCTGTGTTGCGGTGAGAGGTACTCGCTGCCTTTAACTACAAATGAACCCCGTTGTGTTCTTGCCGCCCCGCAGCTTTCAGGAAGCATTTTCTCGGCCTGAAGATAACTCCGGTTCAACTGAATTAATGAACCGGTAATGTCAGAAAGCGGAGAGTTTATATTTATTCTACCTTCATGTCCGGTTATTGTTGAGGAGGCATGAAGAGCGCTGCTATCCCATAAGAATACTGCATGAGCACCTATTGTTATGTCCCCTCCGTATCCTAAATCAGCGTCTGCCGATATTTCGCTGCTATCCAGTACACACAGGGTAGTGGCAAGGATATTGACATTGCCGCCCTTATCTTTACCGCTTTTAACACTTGATAAGATAGCACTGCCGTTGAGCAGTTGAATGTTAAGCCCGGTTATACTGATATTGCCTCCTGATGTGCCGGTTGAGGAGGTTTCTACCAAGCCCTCATTAAGATAAAAACTATCAGATGTATTAATTTCGACACTGCCGGCATCCCCTCTTCCAGTGCTTATCGCAGAGACTGTGCCGCCGTCAGTTATATAAAAATTTTTTGAAACGAGCGTAATTTTCCCACCGTCTCCTAACCCCTCGGTTACAGAGTAAATCCCACCTCGGTAGGTGTAGCTCTCTGTGTTATATTGGCCTGAGATGGTTATAGACTCAGCAGCATTTATGGAGATATTGCCGCCTGTCCCCGTACTTGCACCAATTACGGAACTACTTATCATACCGCCGTCGGTTATGTTCAAATTACCGGTTTCTATCGTAATATCTCCTGCCTTACCCTCTCCGTGCGTCACACTGTATATTCCGCTTGCATAATCCACAATATTAAAATAGTGTCCTGATATAGTGATGGTATCGGAGGCTTTTATTGAAATATTGCCGCTCTGTCCTGTGCTCTGTGCTCTAGCTGAGGTGCTGATAACTCCATCATCAGTCAGTTTCAGCTCATTTGTCTCAATTGTAATGTCTCCACCCTTACCACTGCCGTAAGTCACGCTGTATATTCCGCTTGAGTAATCCATTCCTCTGTAATAGTGCCCTGAAATATTAACAGTGTCTGAGGCATTAATTGTGATACCACCACCGTCACCGGTGCTGCCTTTGAGGGCGGATGTACTTATAACACCACCGTCCGTTATGTCTAAATTACTTGTTTCAATGCTGATATCACCGGCTTTACCCGCTCCATATGTCACATTATATATTCCGCTGGTGTAAACACCGTTGCCGCTGTCAGTTATAAGGTCTTCAATTAAAAGCACACTCTGCCCTATCCTCACCGTCCCCTCAACCACGCTTCCCATACCAT
>JAMOBJ010000072.1 GCA_039908095.1 Nitrospirae bacterium YQR-1 | reverse complement strand
AAGATAAAAGACGTTCTCAGGAAAGAAAAGGTTATTAAGTAGTTATACCGCTGTAGTTTTCTCGCTATTGCACTTTTATTTACACCCTCTTTAATAATGAAAGTCGTTTGAAACAGTTGCTGCTTCGCAAGTGTAAACTCAGTCGCTGTGCCGTATGTGCCGGCAGTTATTCCAATTCTAATTCATTTGTCTAACTTTGTTGACTTCGTCACAAGCTCCTCGACATCCTCAAGTATGACACCTCTACTTATTTTTTAGAGGGTGGGGTTAATTTGACGCTTACGTATTAGACGATTCGGAGGCTACTTGGTATTACAAGTAGAAATCCTGATTGCAAAATATCAGGGTATTTGTTATAACATATGGGATGGAGTTTAAACGTCAAATAGCTATAGGTGACATTCACGGCTGCTTTGAGGTTACAGTGGCGCTGGTAGAAAAAAAGATAGTTTTTGATCCTGAAAATGACAAGCTTATATTCATAGGGGACTACATAGACAGAGGCCCGGACAGCATGAAAGTTGTCAGCTACATAGCAGAGCTTAAGAAAAAATATCCGCAACAGGTGGTACTATTAGCCGGTAACCATGAATTTTTAGCGTTTGAAGCCTTTAAGCACAGAACGACAAATCAGGTGCAGTTATGGTTCATAAACGGTGGAATCAGTACTATTCAGAGTTACGGCAGTTATGAAAATGCTCAGAGTGCCCTGCTCCCTTTTGTGGAAACTCTGGAACCTTACCATGAGATTGTTGAAGCCATTTTTGTCCACGGCGGCATTCCAATAGGAGATACAATTACCACAGCAACTCCCAAGTCGTTGCTGTGGGAGCGAAACTATGCCATTTATAAAGGTAAAAACATTATTGTAGGCCACACTCCTCACAAGAAGGTGACTAAGTACAAACATGCGGTTGTGATAGACACAGGAGCTGTTTTCTACGGTAAACTTTCCGGTTACGACGTCCTCAATGACAAGATTTACGAGGCTGTCGATGAGACTATCGCCAAAAATCCAAGAGGGTAGTGTCCTCTCTTGCCGCTAAGTGCGCACTATGCAATATTCAAAAAAACTTATCAGTTCAAAATATTTTATATGCTTTGCCCTAACGGTAGTTGTCTCACTACTTTCTATCCTGTCAAGAGAGCTTGGATTTATTGAAAGATTTGAGCTTTTCTTATATGACCGTTCTTTGAAGTATAGTCTTAAAGAATCAGAGCCCGATGACAGAGTAGTAATTGTAGAAGCTACAGAGTCCGACATACAAAAGCTCCGTATGTGGCCGATGAATGACATGACGATGGCATTGATGTTAAAAAACATTCTTAAATATCAACCAACTGTCGTAGGGCTTGACATATACAGAGACATACCGGTACCTCCCGGAGAGAATGAGTTGCAAAGGATATTTAGCGAACATGATAATATCATTGCAATTACCAAATTTGGAGATGCCCAACATATCTCCGTACCACTGCCCTATGTATTAAAGAGTCCTGAGCGTGCTGGTTTTAATGACATACCTGTGGATATTGACGGAACGGTCAGACGCGGACTGATTTTTCTTGATGACGGGAAAACATCCTTTTCCAAATCCTTGTTGGTGGCAGCTATGATTCTTACGTTTACTTTTATATTTTCTTTGCCGCCAAGACGCCG
>JAMOBJ010000071.1 GCA_039908095.1 Nitrospirae bacterium YQR-1 | reverse complement strand
AAAATATCGTCGGCTCCGTGTATGTATAAGAAATGCTCTCACACCTGTCGGAAATTGCTGCAGCCACAATAGCCTCAACATGTCAGGTTCATCATCAACTACCAATATTTTAGGTTTACTCATCCACCATCCTCCCTCCTCGTATAACCACCTAAGCTTAGGCTATAAGCTCCGGCAGTGTTATAATAAACGTTGTTCCGGAAGTCTCTGATTCATCCATGGTCTTTGTCTCAAAAACTATCGTACCCTTATGCTTTTCTATTATCCCGTAAGATACGCTTAAACCAAGCCCGGTTCCCTCTCCCACTTTCTTTGTTGTGAAAAAAGGATCAAACACTCTGTTGCGGTACTTTTTCTCTATCCCCGTGCCTGTATCGGAAAAACGTATCTCCACCCCTCCACCGTTTTCAAGTTTTGAGGTACGTACCGTTAAAAGCCCGCCGTGTTTCATCTCATGAAAAGCATTCGTAATTATATTCAAAAATACCTGCTGCAACTCACCGTAATTTCCTTTTATTTTGGGTATTGTGGAGTCCATGTCGCTCAGTATCTCTATCTTACTGAGTGACATGGTCTTTTTGACCATAGAGAGAACCTCATTTATGCTTTCGTTAACATCGAAGTCCTCATCATTAAGCTCCGTATCTCTGGCAAAACGTACCAGCTTCTCCACTATCCTCTTGGCATTAGTCCCCTGACGCTCTATTGTCTTTAGAAGTTCAAACTCCTCGCTGCTGTCCTGTACTTTTTCAAGCATCAAGTCGGTCATTCCCAGAATTATAGTTAAGGGATTATTCAGTTCGTGCGCCACCCCTGCGGCCAGTGTGCCAAGGGAGGCCAGTTTCTCCGTATGCGCCATCCGTTGCTCTATTTTTGCCTTCTCAGACTTTTCCCATGCTACCGTCATTTTTTCAACAAGTAGATTTATATCCACAGGTTTTTCCAGAAAGTCCAGAGCTCCCTCTTTCATAGCCTCCACGCTTTTTTCCACTGTGGCGTGTCCCGTTAAGATCATTATCTGCATGTCGGGATTTTCTTTTTTCATTCTCCTGAGGGTCTCTATACCATCCAGCTGCGGCATTGTCAGGTCAAGAATGACAACATCAAAGCTCTTATCCTTTAACATCCTCAGAGCATCAATACCATTTAGGGACGTCTCAGTTTTAAATCCCCTGACCTCAAGCCGTCTTGCCAGCTTGTAAAGGAAATCCTCCTCGTCATCCACAAGGAGGACGCTTATTTGTCTGTTTGGCTGCATTTAGTTTTATATTATCCTTTAAAACTATTTCGTTTTCAACCCTGTAGATTATACCATATTTTATACTTCTTTTTTAACCTTTGCCTTTTTCATAGAAAGCCCTATGCCCTCAAATATGTAAAATATGGCAAAGCCCCACCACATGGTATAGATAACATAAAACACCAGAAGGCCGGTCATAAGAATCGCCTTGTCTTTTACGCTCTGTGCCTCTATGCCGTAGAAGTTATAAGCCGGCTCTACTGTTTTTTTAGACACCTCCGACACTATGGAGGCTTCCTCTATTTTGCCGTCTTTCTTTAATTGCTTATCCATAGCCTTTAGTACTATCCACCATGTTTTAAGCACTGCTTTGCCGGCGGGTTTATCATAACACCGGCGCTTATGGCGGCGGGGGTCAAAGGAATACTGGCTGTGGGCACAGACGTTTTTC
>JAMOBJ010000070.1 GCA_039908095.1 Nitrospirae bacterium YQR-1 | reverse complement strand
TTTAAAAATCTTATCAGAAAAGCCGGTTCAGTAGATGAATTGAAGGAGTTCTTGGGCAAAAACATATAAAACAATTATAGATACTATGATAGAAATATAAAAGATAGCCCCCTCAGTTAAAATAGAGGAAGACAAAAAGGAGGTTATCAGAAATGGAATTATCAGAAATAAGAGTAAGAGAGTTGGCCAAAGGTAAGGAAGTGAACATAGGGATAGACGTGCACAAGGAGAGCTGGCATATAACGATAAGATCAGATGGAGAGGAGTTGTTCAAAGGTCGAATAAGAGGGAGCTATGAGGAATTAGAGAAGCAATTGAAAAGACTATCGGAGTGCAAAATAAAGGTGGCGTATGAGGCAGGGCCAAGTGGGTTTTGGCTGTACGACAAGTTGACAGAAGTGGGTATAGAGACGATAGTGACGCCGCCGTCGTTGATACCAATGGAAATAGGCAATAAAGTGAAAACAGACAAGCGCGATAGCAGCAAATTGGCGAAATTATTAGAAAAAGGGATGCTCAAGAAAGTACATGTACTAAGTGAAGAGTCCAGAGGAAAGAGAGAGGTATTGAGGACAAGGCGTCAGCTTGTAGAACATAAAAACGATGTGGCACGGCAGATAAAGAGCAAACTATTGTTTCATGGCATAGAGAGCCCGTTTGTAAAAAATCAACACTGGGGCAAAAAGTACATAAAGTGGTTAAAAGAGTTAGAGTTAAAACAAACGGCACTGAAAACATCAATAAATGCGCTGGTGGCGCTTTACGAATATTTAAAAGGGATGATAAAAGAGCTAACGAAAGAGATAGTGTTTTTATCTAAAACAGAGAAATATAAAAATCAAGTGGAGTTATTGAAGACAGTGCCAGGGATAGGGACATTAACGGCGATGGAAATAATAATAGAAATAGGAGAAATTAAGAGATTTGGCAGAGCAGAACAACTTTCGTCGTATTTAGGTATGACGCCATCTGAGTATTCAACAGGTGGTCATATAAGGCAGGGTAGAATAACACATGGTGGAAACAAACGACTAAGAAGTGCGTTGGTGGAAAGCAGTTGGATATTGATATCTAAAGACCGTTTAATGAGACAAAAATATGAAACGATTAAATATCGCAGAGGCGCCAAGCGAGCAATAACGGCAATAGCCAGACGTTTAAGCAGTATAATAAGGATTATATTAATAAAGAACGAGGCATACAGATATGAGGCATTATTAAAAAGACATTAAAATAAAGCTTGACAGAGCAAATATATCTCTGAAAATCTGGATCGATCGTGAGCATTTTGGTGTATTTAAGTACGATTATAGAATACGACGATCCTGGTAAAACCGGAAAAGAATAATGTAGCGTGCGCATGGCACAGACTACGAATAGCAGTATGGGAAATTATTTGCAGAGCTTCAAGGAAAAAAAAGAGTAGAAAAAGGAGAAGAAAAAAAAACAAAAGATGGCCTATGGAAATGACGTGCTGTGAATATTGACGAGACCTTACGGTCTCTTTGAAAACGATACAGATGTTTTCAACAAGTATTCACAAGCACTTTAATAACTCTGCGAGTTATTAACATTCCCACAGGCTCTACTACTAAATTTTTGGAGAAAATTTATAAGGGAAAAAAGAAAAGGAAAAAAGAGGGCTTGGCATTTCTACATAGCAGCAGCAGCAGCAAAAAGCAAAAGTATGTTCTTATTGAATTTATCAAAGAAGAGATTGCCACACCCTCTGCGGAGGTTCGCAATGACGGCATATAGCTGTTTTTACTGTGTTTTTT
>JAMOBJ010000069.1 GCA_039908095.1 Nitrospirae bacterium YQR-1 | reverse complement strand
CGGAAGTTCAGCGTAAAAAATGGCGTGAAGTGGCTATAAGTGGCTAATAAATAAGAAAAAAACAATAATGGAGGGTTGAAAATATCCCAGCTACACGGTATCTGTAAAATTAGTAGAAGGTAATTTTATTCCTAATGCTTCAAGGATAAGAGTAATTTCTTTTCGCTGTTTTGGGATTTTTTTTACCTCGGTCTCTCCTAAGGTCAACGTTACTGTTTGCACCTTATCCAGAGTATCTATCATATGTTGCAGCGTAAGGCCAAGATGCTTTGTTCTTCTGTAAAATTCATGTATCAAAAGATATGCAAGCATCGTAACAAACACATGGGCTCGTGTTCTGCCCTCATCTCTAAGAAACAGTGGTCTTATTTCTAAAAAGCCTGTCTTCAATTTCTTAAAGGCCTGTTCCACTACGGCAAGTGCTTTATACCGATCATGCACATCTTTAGCGGACAGGTCCTTAACATCGGTTTTTATTACATAACAGCCATCTAACACTGATTCCATTGTAAGTTTCTCTTGTACTACACGTACCTCTATATCTCTTTCCTGTGATACTATCTCTACCCAGGCTGTAACTTTGAGTTTATCACAATACTCTTGCAGACGCTCTTGTGCCTTCTGTACGCTTGCACGCTTATGAATGGATAGGTACTTCGTAAGCTCTGCCGCCTTATTTTTTATCCTCTGAATTTTCCCTTCTCTCTGTTTTTTCATTTCCAACGCTCGCACCGGATTTCTCTTTATTACATATCTTGCCTGTTCATCAAAAGCCTCCACAACTTCATTATCAAATAACCTCAGCTGTAGTACGCCGGTGCTTATTAGTTTCTCTATTTGAGGCTTAGTTATCGCCGTTATATATGACATACCGTATGAGGCCAACTCCTCTATCTGGTGCGTCTTTATCATTCCACGGTCTCCCACTACCGTCACTTCTTTCACTCCAAATCGCCCCGACAGCTTTTTTATCTGTGATGACAGGGTTTTTAAGTCTGACGTATTACCATCAAATACCTCTATCGTTACAGGATACCCTTGCAAATCTGTCATCAGCCCTATTACTATTTGCTTTTTCCCGCTCTTCTTGTCTCTGTTATAACCATACGCTGCAAGCTCGTTATGCTCTCCCTCAAGATAACTTGACGTAACATCATAAAGAAAAAGCCGGTGAGCTTCTCCATTATACCTCTGCTTAAATAACCTGTCCTCTATTGCTTCCTGATTTTCCGCTAACAGGTCTAATACTCTGTACAGTGTATCTACACTATAATCCTTAACTCCTAAAACATATTCTAACTCCTCAGTTGCTCCCCAACCACAAAGATGGCGTCTTGACCCCTGAGTTAAAATCCTCCCTATCACCAAAAGCAGTACTAAGCCTATTGGCAACGCTTTACCCAATGCCTTCATTAACCCCAGCTCTTTGGCCAATTCCTTAAACACCCATAAGGCTCCTATACTCTTGCCCGCTACAGGCTGCACTTCCTCTAACGAAAACCCTTGCTTGCCTTTCAAACCTGCCTCAAAGGCTGCTATATCCTCCGGTTTCCACTTGCTTAGGTTCAAAATAGTCTTATGTTTGACCTTTTTACCTTCTCTGAAGCTCTGAACAAGGAGTATAGAATGATATACTTTGTCGCCTACTCGCTTCGTATGTCTTTGAATATACATCGTAGCCACTATTGTACCATATAACAATATATTTGTCAAGCATTAAAAAATAATTATCGTAGCTACATATTTTTACCGAATATGCCTTTTCTCCTCTGTTTTCAAACCCTTAGACGTTTTGACACTCGGAACTTCCGTT
>JAMOBJ010000068.1 GCA_039908095.1 Nitrospirae bacterium YQR-1 | reverse complement strand
AGGCCATGAAAGAGGCTTCCTCACCTTCGATACAATCCTCAATAACGAGTTTATCACCAGCTGTGCCGAAGACCCTGATAGATTTATCCCATATATTATCTTTTGGTATAAAAGATTTAAAAATACGAAAAGAAATAGAACACGAACGGGAAAGATTTTTTAATGAAAGTCATGAGTTAATATGTATCGCTTCACCTGACGGATATTTTAAAAAAATAAATCCGATATTTGAAAAGATACTCGGATATACGAAAGATGAGTTACTAACAAGGCAAATATTTAGTTTTATACACCCGGATGATATTGAAAATACAATACAGGAGATACAAAAGCAGGTAGAGGGGGTTACTACAAAGGATTTTATAAATCGTTATATTTGCAAAGATGGTTCACTTAGGATAATCTCCTGGTTGGCAGGGCCGGTACTTGAGGGAGGTATGATATATGCAGTTGGGAGAGATGTCACAGAACAGATGCAAATAGAGAATGAATTAAAGATAAGTGAAGAACGCTATAAGAATATGTTCAACGATACAAAGGCAATAATGCTTCTGGTAGATCCTATTTCTTTTTTTATTGTTGATGCAAACGATGCCGCATGTGCATTTTATGGATATGAGAGAGAAGAAATTACTCAGAAGAAAATTACAGATATCAACATTTCCCAACGTGATGTGATAATTTCATCCATGGCAAAGGCTAAATCTAAAGTTCAAAACTTATTTTTGTTTAAGCACAGGTTGTCAAATGGTGATATACGTGATGTAGAGGTATTAAGTAGCCCTATACAGATGAAAGATAAAGTTCTCCTATTTTCTATAATTCAGGATATTACTGAAAAAATGAAATTAGAAGAAGAAATAAGGACAATAAACCAAAACCTTCAAAAGAGAGTGGAAGAAGAGGTAGCCAAAAACCTTGCAAAAGACAGGCTGATGTTAGAGCAATCCAAGCAGGTATCCATGGGTGAATTACTTGTGAATATATCCCATCATTGGAGACAACCATTATGTGCAGTAGGAGTTTCAATCCAGGACATAAAAGACGCATATCAGCACGGTGAGTTAAATGAAACATATATAACCCAAAATGTTGAAAATGCTATGGATGAACTTCAAAAACTATCAGAAACAATAGATAATTTCAGAAGTTTTTACATTAAGAGTAAAGATATGACAGAATTTACCATAGCCAATGAGATAAACAAAGCCGAATCACTTCTATCGGGTTACATCAAAGATAAGTGTATTGTTATAGATAAAGACCTGGACGAGAGTTTAGTGATCCAAGGTTATCCGAACGAGTTTGCACATGTAATTTTAAATATTCTCACAAATGCCAAGGATAAGTTTGTAGAAAAGAGCATAACGGGTGGGATTATCAAACTAAGATTAAATAAGGATATTACCGGCAAAATAATTATATCCATCTCAGACAATGGTGGTGAAATTCCTGAACATATAATGTCCCGGTTATTTCAACCTTATTTTACAACAAAAGATAAATCACAAGGAACCGGCATGGGGTTGTATATGGCAAAAGTTATCATAGAGAAAAATATGAAAGGCACCATCACCGTCAGAAACAATGATGGATGGTGCGAGTTCAGGATTGAGATATGACAACGAATAATGAATTACTAAAAACATTAACAGTTCTGTACGTAGAGGATGAGGCATCAATAAGAGCAATGGTATCACGTTTTCTAAAAAGGAGGGTTGCTGTCGTTTATGAGGCTTCTAATGGTAGAGAGGGTTTGGATATCTACACGTCAAACAAAACGGAAATAGATATAGTGATAACCGATATCCAGATGCCGGTTATGGATGGGATGACAATGATAGAAGAGATAT
>JAMOBJ010000067.1 GCA_039908095.1 Nitrospirae bacterium YQR-1 | reverse complement strand
CCGATAGCTTGTGATGGGTTTACTGATGTTTGGTGAGGTCTGGTTTGTACTTTGCGTGTTGACATGCTACACCTCTTTACTCTGAACATTTTAGGCATAAAATATGCCGACTGCTGTTCCGGCGTAAAGAGCCGCCCACGCCTCACGGTTGGTGGGACAGTCGGCAACATCATTAATAATGCCTTAAAAACTAAAAAACCACTGCTAAGGTGCGTGGACAACCCTTTACACTGAACGCTTTAAAAGTACCATAGAAATGTTGAGGCTGTCAAGGGTGTTGCATTTTTTTTGTTTTTAGTGATAAAGTAAGAGTATGGCAACTACGGTTAATACTTTAAATATTAAACAAGAGGTATCCGGTGTGTATTCTTGTAATGATATAGCTAATTACTTTCTTTTTAAAGCAGAAGAGGGAGAAGAGCTTATTTCTAACCTCAAGCTTCAAAAGCTTGTATATTATGCACAAGGGTTATATCTTATCTTCTTCAAAAAACCTCTTTTTGAGGAATCTATTGAAGCATGGACATACGGACCGGTTATCCCTACTCTTTATCATAGGTATAAAGAGTCTGGAGCAGGGAGCATCCCTCCTCCGGAAAACTTTACGCCAGATGTAATTGCTGAAAATGACCGTGAGTTTTTAGATGAAATATTTGATGTTTTCGGACAGTTTTCTGCTATACGACTTAAGGATATTGCTCATGAAGATATGTGTTGGAAACAAGCCTATGACAAGGGTACAGGTACAATTATAACGCATGAGGCAATGACTGAAGACTTAGTAAAATACGTGCGTAATGCCTAAAACCAAAAGCCACTCTTACAAAAAAAGCAACCGTTTAGAGGTTAAAAACCTCCTCCTGATTACGAAGAACATAATATCGCTTTCTCTTTTCGTTATATGGGTAGAGGTCAGGACTTTTGTTTGTCTCATTGTGATAAGCGATAAGGCTGCTGTTGCAGATAAGCTGCTACTACTTGGACAAAGGCAATGGAAAGGCATTCACAAAGAACCGAAATCAGGATTGGGATATGAGAAGATTCCGATTACTGAACTGAAGGTTAAAATGCCACCCGACATTACCGAAGAAGTTAAAAAAGTTATGGTTTTCCGATTCTCACACAAAGGACGTTTAGTAGGTATAAGAGAACGTGATATATTGAACCTCATCTTTGTTGACCCTAACCATAATTTATACTGAAAAAACATCAGTACTTTGTTTTGACTCACTTGTACCCCACAGACATTATACGCCCTAAACTTGCTGTAATGGCCAACAGTGAGCTGTTTTGATTTCACAGGGGAAATCTCTCTGTCTTTCGGGTAATATGTGCACTACGAAGCTTATACTCAAAATCAGAGGCTAATTATTTGTAGAGCATTAATACTATAAAGTAAATCAATAATTGACAAATTAATACATATAGAGACATAATTTATTATGGAAAGATTACAAACAATGAAAGAGATAACTTTGATTCTCAACATATCTATAGCTACCGTGTACCGTTTGATAAATAAGGGCTTGCTTACTCCGGTGAGGATAAGCCGGAAAAATCTCTTTAAGCCTTCTGATATAACGGCGCTTATTGATACCGGTAAAGGGCTGTAGAGTGGAACCTAACAAAAATAAACTAAATCTAACTAAAAAGCAAAAGGCTGTTATTCCTGTTATCCTCTCAAGCAGAACTATTACAGAGGGGGTAGAGAAGGCTGGTATTGCAAAGCCGATTTTTTATGCTTGGCTTAAAAACCCTGAGTTTAAAGCCGAATACGAAAAGCAACAAGATGACGTTTTAGTAACCGGCCTGAGTGAGTTAAAAACGGCTTTTGGAGAGGCTGCCTGTGAATTAAGGA
>JAMOBJ010000066.1 GCA_039908095.1 Nitrospirae bacterium YQR-1 | reverse complement strand
CGGGGCTAAATTGTAAAAACATTTTAATGGCATGTTTTCAGGGCACAACTAACCCTAAACGCAACTTAGCAGGGTTTCATCTGTGAAGATAGCAGTACTGTCGGCCCTGGCGGGAAAAAGACACTAACAGGATTCTAAATAATAGGAACATGTTTCTATAGTATATGCCTGTTTTTCAGGCAGTAAAATGTGGGAGGAAGACGGTTATGAAAAGAAATAGTTTGGTAGTAAAAATTATGGTAATGTCCGCAATGATTTTAGCAACAGCACTATTGCTAACTGTAAAAACAACAGAGGCAAGTAATGTATATTATTATTTACCCTATTTTCACACAATCTCTAATAATGTTACTTACTGTGTGGCGGCTAATATGTCATCTGAGGAGTTAACAGTGTCTTTTACAGTTGGTGCAAATCATAACGGTAATCCTACAGGGACATCAAATACTTTTTCAACAAAACTTGGAACAAAAACAACAAGATTTTTTACTTTTAGTGAGAAAACAGTTACAGCCGGTTCAGATACTGTAAGTATATCATCAGATGTCGGAGATGCATCATCATATGCTGGTACTTTAAAATTTACTACAACAGCAGAATTTCCAACAACAGGCACAAAGGCAACATGTAAGAGTCTGCTTATGTCGTGTTTTCAAGGAACAACTACTCCAAAACGTAACTTAATTGGGTATGTGTGTGAGGACGACAGCACTGATGGCCCCGGCAGTAACAAAATTATGTTGGGTTTTTAAAAAAGGTGTACTTAAAATACATGGTTCTTTTCCATTTTAAAGTGGATGAGAATTTAGTATTTTTTTTACTTAATGAAAGAATAAGGGGAAAGCAAAGGTTAAAATGTACGGCAAAAAATATCAGCCTTGACTTTCCTTTATTAATTTACAGAGGAGGGAATTATGCCGTCTGTTTTTATCTCTAAACAGCTTAAAAAGATATTTTTTATATTGCTACTATTAGTAATACCTACATTAAGTCATGCTGACTGGACATGGACCGAGCAAACAGGCTCCGGTAACAGACTTTGGTATTCGATAGCAGCATCATCGGACAATACTAAGCTGGTTGCTGTAACATCCTCTACTACAGGAGGCGAAAAGGGGGATATCTATACATCAACAGACTCAGGCGTTACATGGACTTCAAGAAATAAATTAAGCTATTGGAGCTCAGTTGCATCATCGTCAGATGGTATTAAACTTGTGGCAGTATCACAAGGAGAGGGTGCATCGAGTACAGGAGCACAAATATATACATCTACAGATTCTGGTGCTACGTGGACAGCAAGAGAGTCCAATAGAGTTTGGAGGTCAGTAGCATCATCATCTGATGGCACAAAACTAGCTGCTGTAGCTCATGGCTATATTTATACCTCAACTGATTCGGGGGCTACATGGACTGAACAAACCAGCTCTGGTAGCAGGTATTGGTATTCAATATCCTCATCATCGGATGGTATTAAATTAGTTGCTGCAACACAACAATCTACATCAAGTAATGGACAAATATATACATCTACAGATTCTGGTGTTACATGGAAAGCAACAGGACAAAGTGGGAACTGGACTGCAGTAGTTAGCTCTTCTGATGGCAAGAGACTCGCTGCAGTTGCTTATGGTGGCTATGTTTATACCTCAACGGATTCAGGTGTTACATGGACTGAACAAACCAGCGCAGGCAGCAGGTATTGGTATTCGATAACCTCATCATCGGATGGAGTAAGACTAACTGCCGGAGTTACTGGAGGCTATATCTACACATCAACAGACTCTGGTGGCACATGGACAGAACAAAAAAATGCCGGCAGTAGAAATTGGTTTACAATAGCGTCGTCTTCAGATGGTACAAAACTGGTTGCTGGAGCTTATGGTGGTTATATTTATACAGGTGTATATACCAGCTCATCAACGTCCACAACCACAACAACTACATCCTTAACATCCGGAAACTCAACAACGACAACCACATCCTTAACATCAGACAATATAACATCAACAACAAAATCAAAAGTC
>JAMOBJ010000065.1 GCA_039908095.1 Nitrospirae bacterium YQR-1 | reverse complement strand
TCCTTAATTCACAGGCAGCCTCTCCAAAAGCCGTTTTTAACTCACTCAGGCCGGTTACTAAAACGTCATCTTGTTGCCTTTCGTATTCGGCTTTAAACTCAGGGTTTTTAAGCCAAGCATAAAAAGTCGGCTTTGCAATACCAGCCTTCTCTACCCCCTCTGTAATAGTTCTGCTTGAGATGATAACAGGAATAACAGCCTTTTGCTTTTTAGTTAGATTAAGTTTGTTTTGGTTAGATTCCATTATTACAACCCTCTGCCGGTATCAATAAGCGCTCTTATATCAGAAGGCTTAAAGAGATTTTTCCGGCTTATCCTCACCGGAGTAATCAAGCCCTTATTTATCAAACGGTACACGGTAGCTATAGATATGTTGAGAATTGAAGCTATCTCTTTCATTGTTTGTATCCTTTCCATAATAAATTATGTCTCTATATGTATTAATTTGTCAATTATTGATTTACTTTATAGTATTAATGCTCTATAAATAATTACCCTCTGATTTTGAGTATAAGCCCTGTGGTTTGCCTGTTACTCAAAAGACAGAGGATTCCTTGTGAAATCAAGATAGTCCGTTGTAGGCCATCACAATAAGTTTAGGGCGTATAATGTCTGCGCTATCAGTGGAGTAATCCTGTTTCAAACTGGAAAAATAAGTCGAAAGGGAGCGGTTAAAGGAAAAGGAATATTGAAACTCAACACCCCCATGCCGATTACTAAAAATCTAGTATATCATTCACCGATTACTTTTTTAATAAACAGCTCTAATGTTATACTATCATTAAAGGGTTATGATTATGGCTATAGAAAAAGAAAAACTAAAGGATTTAATAGCGGCTATTTTAAACAGAGCTGGTAAAATTCCAAAGGTAAAGCTGGCAAAGCTCGTGTTGTTTGCCGAGATTGAGAATTATAAAAAGACTGGTACCTCTATTACTGGATTATATTTCTTACGATTGCCCTACGGACCGGTAATAGCCTTTTTCGATGAAATGCTTGAGGAAGGGCTTGATACTCTTTGGAGTGAAGAAATATCCCTTATTCCCATATACAGAGACGGAAGCAAAAGAAAACAACACTCGTACTATTCTTTAAGAGAGACTACATTATCTTTGGATTTACAGGAAACTATAACCAGTGTAGTCCACACTTACGGGGGAATGACTGGGACGGAGCTATCTAATCTATCCCATAAATTACCGGCTTGGCATTATTCAGAGCCAAATGAACCTATCTATGTGTCTGAATTGGCAATCGAAACGGATGAAAAATATTTTGCCATGCTGGATATAGTGGAGGAACTGGACAACACGGACGATGACTTACTGGAAGAAGAGATACTCAGCACACTATCAAAATCTTAAAGCAGCTTTTCCCACTAAGGTTGTCGAGTTAATAAATGCCAAAGAAGAAATCATAGTATCGTCTCCTACGACTAACCCTTTTTAAAAGCACAATTTTTTAAATATTAGGCGTTACAAGGCGGGTAAGATACGAATTCTTTATTTCTTATCCACAGAACGAATAGATATGTGGGAAAATGAACCGACAGAACCGGAAGTTATGTTCTTTTACGTAGGGTTGAGAAGCAATAATACTTATGACGATGCTTACAAATATTTGAATCAATTAGGCTGACCAGCTAAATTGTTGTAAAAGAGTCTTAGAATTTACCTATAATTAATTATACCAAATCGCTAATCAAAAAAACCTTGACATCCTCAACATTTCTATGGTATTTTTAAAGCGTTCAGTCATTAAGGGTTGTCCACTAACCTTAACAGTGGTTTTTTTAGTTTACAGGCATAATGTTAGTATTGCCGACTGTCCTGTAGTCGTGAGGCTATGGGCGGCTCTTAATGGCCGGAACAGCAGTCGGCATTTTTAATGTCATAAACGTTCAAACATTAAGAGGTGTAGCATGTCAACACGCAAAGTACAAACCAGACCTCACCAAACATCAGTAAACCCATCACAAGCTATCGGATATGTGCGGGTATCCACAATCGAGCAAGCCACAGAAGGCATAAGCCTTGACAATCAGAAGGCTAAAATCAGGGCTTATTGTGAGCTTAACGGCCTTACGCTTGTTAA
>JAMOBJ010000064.1 GCA_039908095.1 Nitrospirae bacterium YQR-1 | reverse complement strand
GCCGTCAAGGGTAATTTCAGCATGGCTTAGAGCCGGCATCAAAGCGGCAACAATAGCCCACGTTAAAAACAATAAACGCCAAAAACCATTTAATGGTTTCATCTGCAAAACCAATAGTAGTGTTACTTACCTGTGAGTTTTTTCATTACGCTGCTCATCAGTTTCCACGTACCGGTATCATACCAAAGGGTGCAATTGCTAAAAGATACTTCAGGGTGAGGGCCTGTTAAAAACACCTTACCTGCTCCATAATCAAACATTATCATTGCAGCGTAGCCGTCACTGGGTGCTCCCACCGATTGATAAGTAGCCACGGTTGTGACATTTTGGCCGCCCCAGGGTTTAAAGAAAGGCCCTCCATAGTATAATATGTTTAAAGAAAAGTTAACATCCGGCAAAACTGTGGTATCAACATTTACAGTGGTCATGGCAGCTCCTTTAGTAATTACCGAGGAGCAGCCGGTTGATGAATTCCACTCCTTAATGTGTTTTATGGCACCTATGCCCTCACCTGAAAATAAGCTTAAAGGGTAATCATACATGTTTATAACACCTGTTGTATCCTCACGCCACAGTACCACTTCAGTGGCAAAATAAGCTCCCGCACAGATACCGAAATAGCCCCCGCCGTTATTAACGAAGTTTCTTATGTTGTTGTAACCGTCATAATTTATGTAAGTATTGTAACCGGCAGCCCATCCACCACCTACTATTATTGCCTTATAAAGATAGTTTAAATTTGGTGTAGTATCAATATCATACGGTGTGACATCCTCATAGGTATAGCCATAATTTTTTAGCATCGCCTTTATGGCGGTAATTCCATCAGCCCATGCGCCGCCTCCAGTATAAGTAGTGTCATTGAATATGGCAACGTCTGCTCCGGTTAAAGACCAGCTAGTTACCGGTATTGCTATTATACTAAGCAACATACAAAGGACAAAAAAACCAGGCAGAGCTTTCTTTGTGCATTTAGGATTGACTAATATAAGTGATTTGTCTGAAACCATAAAAAACCTCCCTAAATTGTTCTATGTTAGCCCCGTAAATAAATATTAACAAAAATAGCCGCTTTAGGTTTGTACTCTTATGATTCTATGTTAGCCTGTTTGCGGTACCGGTGTCAATCCGTACTTTTTAAGCATTGGAAGCTCAGCGGCTATTTTAGTCCTCCAATCCGATAAACAATAATTTTTTCAGACTTGCCCTTGAGTGAGACCTCTCCTACTCGTTTTGAATAAAACCTGTCACCGGTGTATTTATATGTTGACTCTCCTATTAGAATCCTGCACGGCCTGCCTGCAAACTCCTCATCCTGCGTATCCTTATCAAAACTCTCAAGCCTTGAGGCAGTGTTGACCGTATCCCCAATCACAGTGTATTCAAGCCGCTCGGAGCTTCCAATGCAGCCGGCAACCAGAGGGCCTGTGAAGATTCCCACTCGCATGCTGGTATTAGGAAGCCCCTGCTTTTCCCATAATTGGTTTAACCGTATCAACTCCTGTTCCATGCCCAGGGCGCATTCCACGGCATTAATTGCATCCTCGGAAATCTCTATCTCAGTGGTCCTCTCAAAAGGCACACCGAATATGGCCATGACGGCGTCCCCGATGTATTTATTTACAACACCTCCATGATTTAAAACCATGCCTGTCATAGCGTCCATATACTCATTAAGCCAATCCATAAGTCCTGCCGCGTCAAACTTCTCAGATACGGAAGTAAAGCCCTTTAAATCAGTAAAAAGGACTGTAGCCGTCAGTTTTTTTGAAGGCAGCCGGCCATCTTTTATAAACTCATCTCTGTTTTCCCATATGGCCTGTGCTACTGATTTTGAAACGTGTTTACCAAAGAGTTTCATAATAAGGTTTCTTTCCGCCTTCTCTCTCTGAGACATATAGGCTGTGGTTATTGCAGTAGAAAATATAAATGATATAATGGACACACCCCCTGGAATCCACCATCCAGCCACAAAACTGAAAACCGTTATCACAATCATGGTGACGAAAGTACACAGTGCCGCAGTGATTAATCTTAAAAAAGTTCTGAGAAAAAGTCCAGAAGGTTATTTTCATAGACAAGGCGGAAACCTATGTGGAAGTCCCTGAAGTCAGGGCTGTTGT
>JAMOBJ010000063.1 GCA_039908095.1 Nitrospirae bacterium YQR-1 | reverse complement strand
CCTCTGAAGGCGGCACAAGAGATAAGGAAAATAATAAATTATAAGGGACTGTGTGGGACCTATAATTTCAACGACTCAGGCTTAATTGAATATAAAGAAATATATCTTTTAAAAATAATAGACGGAAAAAATGAGTATATAAAAAATCTTTAAGCGATAACTGATAATTTAATTATTGCCTATGCAGTTAACTCCGCTAACAAAGAACTGGATTCCGGCTTTCGCTCGGAATGACGGAAAAAAGAAAATTCACCCTCTGTCATTGCCGCCTCCGAGCGACAATCCAGTCTTTTCTCTGCATATATAGATGACAGAAAACTATCTGCCGGTGTTAACTGCATAGGCAATAAAAACATTTGATTTGTTTTGTGTTAGTGTTGCTTCAATATTATAAATTTTGTTATTTTATGTCAGTTGTTGCTACGGGGCAGGCTATTATCAAAGATTTAATGTTTGGGAGGGATATTTAGATGGCGAAAAGATTAGTGGTTTTGTTGATATTTTTACCAATAGCGGTATGGGCTTCGGAATTTAATATTAAGATTAATCATGTAGGTACTGATGATTTTCCATCGGTTACAGTAAATGTATCAGTATCCCAAAGCAATAACCCAGTAATTAATCTCTCAAAGTCACATTTTAGTATAAGGGAGGAAATTACGGAACATAATGGTAAAACCCAAAAGCATGAAATAAAAGACTTCGAATTAGATAATACAACAAGTGGAGTTTACATTTTAAAGTATAAAGCACAAGAATTTGACAATGAAACAAAAGAAAGAAAGTTAGTTTTAGAAGTAAAATACGAAAAGCTTACAGAAAGTATAAGCCAGGTATATTCGATATCGAAATACAAGAAGTCTATTACATCTACTGAGGAAAATATAAAGAAAGCCAGATCTTTAGTAAAAGAAGGGGATCGTCTTTTGACAGAAGAGGCATTTTCTAAGGCAAGAGTGAAATACGAAGAGGCATTGAAAGTAGTACCCAACTTTTCAGAAGCCATAAGCACCAAGAGGAAACTTGAGCAAAAGATAAAAAAGAAACAGGATAAATTGTTAGGTGAATATAACAAAAAATGTTCTACTATAAAGACTACTGATGAGCATTAGCAGTGTCTCGCAAATTTAGATAATATAATTGCACTAGACCCATCTCGCAAGGATTTGCAAGAAATGAGAATACATCTTTTGAAAAAGGCGGGTGTAAGTGAGGATAGAGAATCTATAATTCACAAAGGTAAAAAACTTTTCGATGAAGGTAAATATCGTGAAGCAAAGGAGCAGTTTAAAGCAATTCTTGTAGGAGATGCTAATAACGAGGAAGTAAAAAAATATATAGATCGGATAGATGCCTATGAACCGCTCGATGACGCTGACAAATTATTAAAAGACAAGAAATATATTGAGGCAAGGGCTCTCTATCAAAAAGTTTTTGATTCTGACCCAAATCAGATAAAAGCAAAAAAAGGGGTAAAACAGTGTAAAGATGCATTAAATAAATTATCTGATGACTTTTTGAAAAAAGCAGAAGATGAATTAAAGTTGGAAAACTTCGATAGCGCTTTAAAAAATGTCATGGAATCCCTGAAAAATAATCCGGAAAATGTGCAAGCAAAATCGCTTTTGGAAAGAATAAATAAAAGGTCTTTTAGAAAAAGAATTCTTATGGCATCTGTAATATCACTATCAGCGGTGTTTTTCATTTTAATATTGGCAACATATGTATCGGCAAGAAGGCGTAAATCAAAAAGATGCAATCTTTGCGGCAGTATAATTGCGGCAGGAAAACAAACCTGTGGCTGTCAAAACCCTAATGTTTTTGATAATAAAACGGTTGCACTAAAGAACCGTCAACTCTCATGTACGCTCATAATTGAAAACGGACCATATAAAGGGCAGAGATATGAAATTACAGAACTTGAAACTTTTATTGGTTCAGACGATACAAACGAAATATCATTTCCTGAAGATGCTGCCATCTCACGGAGGCACGCAAAAATAAGGTCTGTAGGAGGAGGGTATGTCCTAACGGACCTAAAGACAACAAACGGTACATTGGTTAATGGTACTCCTATAACAACACAGTGCAGTATTGTAAGTGGAGATGTGATTACAATAGGTGAAACAGAAATCAAGGTGCATGTAGGCTAATATAATGTAAGCGTCAAGTTAACCCCACCCGTGATTTTATAGCATAAGATTACGGTCAATATATTGTGGGAGCAAGAGTTTGT
>JAMOBJ010000062.1 GCA_039908095.1 Nitrospirae bacterium YQR-1 | reverse complement strand
ATTATGGTGCGGGTGACGACGAGGAGCGTTTTGCATTTTTTTCTGTTGCAGCAGTGGAGTTTTTGCTGCAGGCGGGTAAACAGCCGGATGTTATTCACTGCCATGATTGGCAAACAGCTCTCATACCGGTGCTTTTGCGATACAAATACAGAAACACTTTCCTCTCACAAACGAAGCTCTGCTATACAATACACAACATAAAACATCAGGGCAAGGTGCCGCACAAATTGCTGGATACGGCAGGGCTCAATCCGTCAACTTACAAGGAGTTGGATGCGATGGCTGATATGTCTGCGCCGGAGTTTATGAACCTGATGAAAGGCGGTATTGTTTATTCCGACTACGTTACCACCGTATCCCCTAAGTATGCCGTGGAGACGCGGACATCCAAACTGGGAGAGGGGCTTGAGAGCGTGTTATCTTCATATGCGTGGAAATATGAGGGGATAATTAACGGAGTTGAGTACGACATATGGAGCCCGGAAACTGACCCTAATATAGCCTTCAACTACAGTGTGGATACCATCGAGGATAAGTATAAAAATAAAGAACAGCTCAGAAAGAAATTATCGCTGAGGAATGTGTTTAAGCCTATAGCTGCCGTTGTGGGACGGCTTGACGCCCAAAAAGGTGTTCACCTTATCAGACATTCGTTACTATATTGCCTCAACAAGGGGATGCAGTTTGTTCTGTTGGGGTCGTCACCGGATAAAGAGATAGACGAGTATTTCCAGCACCTGAAGCCTTATCTCAAACGCAACCCTGACTGTCACCTGAACCTCAGTTATGACGAGGAGCTCTCACATCTGATATATGCCGGTGCTGATATGATACTTATCCCAAGCCTTTTTGAACCCTGCGGCCTTACTCAGATGATAGCAATGAGATATGGCACTGTGCCGATAGTCAGAAATACCGGCGGGTTAAGTGATACAGTGTTTGATGTGGAAAACTCACAAAAGCCGGTAAGTGAACGAAACGGCTTTGCTTTTGAAGATTTCAGCTATGATGCTATAGAGACGGCTCTGACAAGGGCTCAGTTTATATGGAACGAAAAACCATACACATTCAGGGAAATTATGATAACCTGCATGAAAACCGACTATTCATGGAAACACTCCGCCGACAGATACCTTGGCATCTATAGTAAGATGATAGGCAGGTGAGTTTAATATTCACGTTTTATATATAGCAAAATGTAAAAAACGTTCCGATTGGAAGTCCGTTATATGGGCATTTGAAAGCTATCAATAAGAACATACTTTAGAACATCACTATAGATAGTATTGTGTGGTAAAGTATTGTGTGGTAAATATACTTTAAAAGGAGAATGTATGGAAGCAAATTCCGTCAAAACTATAATAGGAGAACCTAAAAAGCCGGAGGACGGCCACGGAATAGGTTTTTTTGTATCAGATTCCATAAAATATCCAATAGTTGAACAATACGAGATTCCTTCCAGATATAATATTGATACCTTAGTGCTGTTGCCGGTTAATGAGCAGAGCATATTTCTATATTGGGAATTAACGGATAAACTGTTGGGGGCAAATCCGGATTCGGCGCAACTGACGATAAAAGTTTATGAGGTGAAAGCCGGTAAGAAAACCGGTAATAAAGAGATATATTCAACAACAGTAACGGGGTCGGTGGGTGAAATACACATAGACACAGGTGAGGCATTCAGGCCGATGGCTGCGGCGATAGGGGTAGATTCCGGCGGTGCATTCAAAGAGCTGGTTAAGTCAAATCAGGTGAATATACCGTCGTTTTCTGTGCTGGGGCTGAAAGAGGAGTTTTTCAGCAACGGGATAATATCACTTCAGGCGGAGAAGCCCAAAGAGGAGCCTGTTGCAGAGGGAGGGACCTCTGAGGGGGATAATGTACCGATGGAGCATAAAAGTGATGTAGAGGTGTTTCAGGGCAGGTCGGAGAATTTCGAGAAAGAGATGGAAATAGCCGCCCAGCTTCTTGATATAAGAAACAAGGATACGCAAAGCATAGAGTTGTTGTTTGGATTATTGGAAAGACTGAGGAATTTCTCCAGTGAGGACAAGGCATTGCTGGAGATAATAAAAAGGTTTTATGAGGCAAGGGCGGAGGATGTACGGTTATTGCATCTTTTCCTTGAGTTTATAAAGTTTTTGGGGATGCAGGATGATAATAAGAAAGCGATTCTTGAGTACTTTGAAAGACTGAAGGATGCATCTGCAGGGTCCGGCTCCAGCGAGATGTTGAATAAGGATAAGGAGGCAGGCCGATGATTAAAGGATATTGGTTACCTGTTTTGCATTCAC
>JAMOBJ010000061.1 GCA_039908095.1 Nitrospirae bacterium YQR-1 | reverse complement strand
CAAGTGACAATGGAAGATAAAAACCATATAAAAAAGCAATTGTTTTTAATAACTCGGCTTCATCATGGTGGTAAGTCCATTAAATATGAGTTTGAGATTAATTGGAAAAATGGAATTGATAATAACCTTGTAAGAGATTATGACGGCTTAAGAGTGATGTGCCACAGCACGGAAAATCGTGAAATTTTTGTCCTGTCAGGTGATGGTTTAAATCTTGATGAATACCCAAATAATGAATATTCAGAGGAAAATTTATTTAAGTATTATAATGGTAATACAGACATACTTAAAATAATTAAAACAATAAATAATCTAATAAATAAAGATTCTACAGCAGTAATTGGAATTCACTGGATAAGCACTATCCTTTTTTTAAAAATTCCAGAACTAATAGCAACTGCAAAATCAACTAAGGGAAATAAAACATGGAAAGATTATATAAATGATAAAGGTCTTACTAATTTAGCTGGTATTTTAGATGACTCCGATGTAAACTCAGAAATGCAGTTATGTTTACCGTCTCATATTCCTATTATACCTTATTCAGTTGGTGGATATAGTTCAATTGCTGAGCAGATAGATTGTATTGTTACATCACTAATAAATAATGGCACCAATTTTGATACCGCATTTGATAATTTGTTGAACAAAATATATACAAGCGGATTTGAAGTAATCAATTTAATGCTTGCAAAACTTATCTCAATTGCTAAAATAATTTTGTATGATTTGGGTAAAACAGCAAATTCCAAAGTGCAAGAGGAATTTACAAAAGAAAAAGAAAAAATACTATATACATTAAGATATTTCCTATGTGACCCTAAACAATCTGAACTTGATTACGGAAAACTACATGGGTCTGCTCTCACTTTTGATTTAACAATGGCAAATTCAATCAGAAAAAGGATATGTAACGTCGGAGAAGATAATAAAAATATAGATACATTAATGGATATATTATCAAACTATTTGAGTAAACCACATATAGAAAGTAATGATAGAGAGTTCTTTGCTTTTTTACGTGATTTTAATAATACCTTAATAACACCAATACTTGAAATGGCAGCAAGGTGAATTTATGAAAATAAATATTGTATCGGATATCTCCATGTTTAGAATCTACACTAAGTGCATTACTTCAGGATTGGGTATTTCTGATATTAATACTATAAGGATGGATAAAGTATCGCTAGTTAGTAGAAATATTATTTTTGCCGATTTTTGGCTTATAGAGGTATTTTTAGACTCTTATAACCCTTTTGGTTTTAAATTAGCAAGAGATATGGCTGGTATTATAAAATGCCTTTTGGTTTTCCACTATGTTCCTGATGGATTTCCAAAGGAAGGTCAGTTTTGGTGTAATATTCAGGATGTTGATTTTATAAAAAAAATCAAGGATGTTTATAGCAACTCTTTTGTTCCCTCAGTTGAGCATTATAATGAATTGATTAATATATGGCCGAAACTTAATAAAAGCAAGGATGTCCACAGAGAAAGATGAGACAAGGTGTACAACTATTAATAAAAGATAAAAAGTTAAAAACACATATTGAGAAAATACTACTCAAATTCTGTGATTGTGGTATAGATAAAGATAGTCGACTTGTAATAGCAAGTTTGTTTGATATAGAATATAATGCAATAATTACAAACCTGCCTGATATTTATACAATTCAAAAAAAAATAGAAATAGGTAATCACATAATATTTATTGTTGATGATTTGACTCATATCCCACTCGTTTATGAACCTGAAAAAATTAAATCTTCATATATAAACAAGCTGCTGGGTATCCCTGAATTTAACTCTAAAGAAAAAGCTATTTTGTATGCGGAACTAAAATATGATTTAGAGAAAAAAAAGTTTTTCAATGTAATTAATATCTCTGATTACAATTTTACTGAAAATTTAAGAAATCTTATAATCAATTTTTATAAAGAAGTTTATCCATTTAATGACGAATATAACATGTGGAAAGATAAATATTATTGCACCTTTATTGAGTATTATGAAAGACTCGGTTTTGGTGCCGATACTAAAAAAAATAAAATTGTAGAAAGTATTCTGCAAGATGCTAATGACAGATATAATAACGCTAACGGATTGTCATACAACTTAAAAAATACGCATACAATACCGTTGGAACTTTTTAGCGCTCCTCTGCCATTTTTATATTGTGAACTAATAAATTCAAGAAGTGAAATTGAGGGTGTTCTAAAAAATAAAAAAATTAAGTTACTGCTTATAGATAATAAGGCAGATAAAATAATAAATGAGGATCTTAAACAAGGCCCCCTATGTGAGCTTTTAAGCTCGTCTGACCTTGATTTGTTTGAGCTATACACAGTTGGTAATTCAGTATTTAAGAAGCACAATAATAAGTGGGGGTTTTTTGATAATGATAATCATGTTGAAATAGATGCAACAGTCCACCCTATGAGAATTCCTAAAGACATCCGAGGAAGAAATAACTTAAATAAGTTTAATTTCAATTTCCATA
>JAMOBJ010000060.1 GCA_039908095.1 Nitrospirae bacterium YQR-1 | reverse complement strand
CGGGAATGACAAAAGGAGGATTTTCTTTTTTCTGTCATTCCGAGCGAAAGCCGGAATCCAGTTCTTTGTTAACGGAGTTAACTACAAAGGCAATTTTCTATTGTTTATGTATAAGGGGTTAGGCATATGGGTAAATGGAGCTGATCGGGATCGAACCGACGACCTCTTGAATGCCATTCAAGCGCTCTCCCAACTGAGCTACAGCCCCACTTAAGGCGCTAAATCCGTATGCTCTGACAGAATAACCGTTTTGCAAATATCTTGTCAAGCTAAATATTTCTAAATAAAACAAGTATGTGCCGTGACTTGTGCTGTTTTATTTCTTTGTAACGAGCGGCGGTTATGCTGCTACAATAACCTTATTCTTCCCCGATCTTTTTGCATTATACAAGGCCTTGTCTGCTTTGGCAATTAACTGTCTGATAGTTGAGGCATTTTGCGGATAATTTGCAATACCGATGCTTACGGTAATTTTAAGAGAGCCGGAGTCGTGGAGGATATCCATGTCAGCAATTGCCGCTCTGATTCTCTCAGCAAGTGTTTCAGCAGTACCATTTGTTGTTTTATGTAAAACCACTGCAAACTCCTCACCTCCATATCTAAAGGCAAGGTCGTTTTCCCTTATGGTTTCCCTCAGGGTTAAAGCCGTCTCTTCCAACACCCTGTCCCCAGTTAGGTGGCCATATGTGTCATTTACCTTCTTAAAATCATCGAGGTCAAGAATCAACAACGAGAATGTCCCTCCGGAGGTCTTTTTCAGGTAAGAATATTCTTTTTCCAACACATGCCGGAAGTATCTTTGAGTGTAAAGCCCTGTAAGTTCATCAGTTATGGCAATGGAGTAAAGTCTGGCATTTTCAAACGCTATCGCAATGTGGGTTGTCAATGCGTTTAGAAAATCCCGCTTTTGAAATGAAAAGTATCCAATAAATTTTCTTATTACAATCAGAGCAAGCCTGTTAGTGCCAAGGGTTATATTCAGATAGACATTTCTGTTGTTGTCATCCACATGTGTAGGCGGCAGTTGTCCATCCATCCACAGACTGATTACGTTGTAAAGCGTTGTATTTACCTCTACCTTTCTGCGTACGATTTCATTTTTAACGGCATCACGAGTAAACACTCTGAAGCCGTTGTATCCCTTTGGTAAAACTATGTCAACCTCATCCGCTTTGAAAAAATCCCTGAATATCATGGATACAAGGTACTTTAACTCCTCAATATTTATGGTTTTGCTTAAGGTGTCAACCATGGAGTAAAGCATACCTATTTCTGTTTTTTGGTTTACTATTTCGTCAATATACTTATTTATCATAATGGATAGAAAGGGAACAAGAAGGAGCATGGCAAGAATAGCCGACCCAAAGACTATGATTTTCACGTAATTAATAAACCTCTCACTTTGCGAAAGAGAGCGGTCTATGATGAGTTTCCCGTTTATTTGCTTTTGGGGGCTGTGACAGCCATAACATTTACTTTTATTGTAAATAACTGTTACACGTCTGAGTATATCCTCACCCGAGGGAGAGACAACTACGGATGAATCAGCATTTTTTGGCAGCACCGGATTTCCGTGGCACGCTAAGCAGGAAGGGTCGGTTTTTTTGTTGAATACTTTCCCCACATCCATTTTGTTTGATGAAAAAGCTACCTTACCGGTTGTATCAATAACCATGACAGAATTGATGGATTTTTTAAACTTTGACAACTCCTCTAAAGAGCTCTGTAGCTCATTTGAACGCTCAAGCATATAGTGCTCAAGAAGCGGCTCAATAACATCGCTTAGCTCTGCGGATTTACTCTGTGTTTCCTTAAGAAATGCGTTATTAAGCATAGAAAAAACTATCGTGACACCAATCGTGAAAATAACTAAAAGCAGAAACACCAAGCCAAGAACAATGCGTTTCTTTAACTTATAAATCCACGCTAAACTTATATCGTTCCGGTATTCCAATTTATATTTTATTCAGTGGGTACTCACTCAGAATTCAGCTAAAGTGACGGCACACAAAGAATGTATGCTTTTTGTCTAAAAGCAAATATTCCAAACAGAAATGCTTACACAATCTGTTCAGATGCTATTGAACCTAACAGGGCCGAAACTCTGGTATTATCAAAAGACATGGAATTATAAGAAAGGGACGGATTTTTCAGCATTGCTCCTTTTAAATCGTTTGCATACTGGCTTGCCTGCGATTCATTCCTAATGCTTGATGAGGATGTTGCAGCTGAACTTTTAATATCCAAAGTGTAAGCATCAGTTGTGGATCTAGCGGTCTGTGAGGAATCTTCATTAGTGTTACCATTGTTAACAACCCGCTTTTTTGGACTTGCAACGTCCTGTGTCCCTGTACTTACAGGATTATAGCCGACTTTCATCTTAACCCCCATCTGAGTTATCCTCTTTTATTTTTAATACAAATCTTCTGCACTGTCCACCTGATTAATTATAACACGAACCTATTTATTTTTTGTCAAGGGGCAATTTTATTTATTTTTTATTGCCTTTGTAGTTAACTGCTGCTATGTTGAAATGTCAAGCCTTCTTTTTTTTCTTTTCTAAATTTTCTCCAAAAA
>JAMOBJ010000059.1 GCA_039908095.1 Nitrospirae bacterium YQR-1 | reverse complement strand
GATTTAAAGAAAAAGGATGCGGTCAAACTTCTAAAAACTATTATATCAATAGAGGGACGGGTTTGTCGATGGTATGGAAATTTCGGTTTTTGCACCTACTATCCCCACCCACCCCTTATGCTTTTTGACGGCAATAATGCCGTGCAGGACAAGTGTTTGTACAGATAGTTAATGACTGCTAAAGCATCCTTAAACGCTTTAGTTCTCCATCAATCTGTGCTTGAGGCGGAAGCCTATGTTGTTGTTCCGGTTGTCTGGGGTGTTGTTGTTCCGGTTGGAACATCGCACATTCTGCGGGTTGTTGTTCCAGCTACCACCACGATTAACACGGTTCTCGCCACTTTTCAACACTTGCCCTCAAAAATACTCTTTCTTAACATGTAACTATTGAAAAAAGACAAATACCCGTTTATGCTGCTTACACTCATTATAAAACGTTCATCAGGCAATATGCCATTTTCCCACTCTCTTGTTTTTTGGTTTAACTTACTCATACATCTTTTCAGGCTTTCTTTTTTAATTTTTAGGATATTCGGGAAAATCCTTGCGCCAAGAAAACTTAACCCGTTCAACCGCTGGTTTATAATCAAAGCATTATATTTTAGTCCTAATTTAAGCCTTCTGTCCAAATAACTCTCCATCTCACGCCGTATATCTTTTAGAAATTCCTTACTATCGCTAAACACAACAAAATCATCCATATACCTGACGTACTGCTTTATCCCAAGTTCTTCTTTTATAAAATAATCAAATGGATTAAGATAAACATTTGCTAAAAACTGGCTGGTTAAATTTCCTATCGGTAACCCCCTGCCATCCACACCGCCGTTTCTTATTATCGTTTCAAGTAATTCCAAAGTATCTTTATCTTTTATTTTTTGTTTTATTATATCTATCAGAATATCATGATTGACACTTTCAAAATATTTCCTAATATCAGCCTTGAGAAACCATTTATTTGTTCTTATAAAAATTTGTGCCTTCAAAATTGCTTTATGAGTTCCCTTGTTTTTCCTTGTGGCATATGAATTGTATATAAACACTTTCTCATAAACTGGCTCCATTATGTTTACTATTGCGTGATGCACCACTCTGTCTCTAAAAAGTGCTACGGATATTATTCTTTCTTTTGGTTCGTAAATTTTAAAATTCTTATACTCGCCTGGTTTATATGATTTTTCTTTTAACTCTTTTTGGAGTTGTAATAGTTCCTTTTCCATATTAAAATGGAAAGCCAAACACTCCTCAGTTCTATTAGTGCCTTTAAATGCTTTTTTAAAGGCTATGTACAAATTTCTGAAATCAGTAATAGGATTAAACAGATTTCCTGTCCGCTTCAACTTTTAACCATCCTCCAACCATCATTCCCACTTCGTTAAGTTCTCTCGTAATATGTTCATATTGATTTATAGAAATGTACCGTCTTTCCATGCTTATTCTAAAAAATATCCTGAGTTTCTCTATATATAGGTTAATGCTTCGTAATATATACAACCTCCTTTTCGTATATATAGCCTCAATTATTTTTTCCATAACATCTAAACCCATATTTGCTATCTTAGTTGCCAAGGTAAAACGCACACTTTTGGGATATTTTTCAACTGTTGACAGTATCCAGTCCAAAACCTTCGTCCATTTTTCATAGATTGGATAATTTTCTTTCATTTTTCTCAGTATAGAAGTTGTTTATAATCTCAACGATTTCTTTGCCGTATTTTTCTATCTTTTTCTTACCGAAACCCCTTATTGTCCTCAATATCTCAAGGGTTTTAGGCGTCTTTTTAATAAGTTCCATAACCTCACTGTTCGTTGCTACGATATAAACAGGTACACCATCACTCTCTGCTTTGTTTTTCCGCCATTCACGGAACCTTTGGTAAAGAAGTTTCTCAGGTTCGTTTAGGTTTATTTGATGATTGTTTTTCTCCTCTTCTAATATATCGTCATATTCTATCAGTATTGTCCAGTATGCTTTGTTATTATTTTGAAAAAAATGGGTTTCTGTTCGTTTTACTTTCTTATTCAAACAAAATTTATGCACTTCATCATCAAAGAAACACTCCTTCTCTCCATCAAATGGTATCGTTAAAATCCGTAAAGGCATTTCGTATTATAATGTAATAATTGGCTTTTGTGTATATATAGGTTGTTAGGCTACGTATATATACAAAATTGACATAAAAACCAAAAAAATATTTTCAACCTTTGCACAGCAAAGGTACTATTAAAGATTTACAGACTACAGACTAAAAAAAATAATAAAACTCCCCCGCTTCGCATTGGGAGTTTTTAAAAACTAAAAAACTTAGAAAACTAAAAAATTTTACAAAAGGTAAAAATGTAAAAACCCAAAAGGTTACTTAACATACTTGAGGCGGAAGCCTACGCTGTTGTTCCGGAAGCCTGGGGTGTAGTAGTACCGGAGGGAACATCGCACATTCTGCGGGTTGCGGCTCCAGCCACCACCACGATACACACGGCGCTCGCCACTTCCTGTATATATAGGGTTATTACGTGAATGCTTGCTATATGCATCTGCTGCATATACATCCTCTACCCACTCCCATACATTACCGCTCATATCATACAGTCCTGCTTCACTTACTTTATAACTCCCTACCGGTGCTGTATAGACATAACCATCATTATAACCCGTCCATATCTTCCAATCCGGATACTTTGCCTTTAAAGCCTCATCTGCAATATTCCCCGATGGTAAGTTATTGCCCCAACTATATTTATCTGATTTCTCCCCGTTACGACACGCATATTCCCACTCCGCT
>JAMOBJ010000058.1 GCA_039908095.1 Nitrospirae bacterium YQR-1 | reverse complement strand
TTATGCTAAAGATGAAAATGATTACAAACTCTTGCTCCCACAATATATTGACCGTAATCTTATGCTATAAAATCACGGGTGGGGTTAACTTGACGCTTACTAATAACCGGAAGTAAAGGCAATTAAAGGTAATGCAGGGCGAATATCTCTTAGAAATGGTACGTTAGCCATGTTGTTTAAAGAGTGAACTGCAAAATGAATTTTTTACAAAATATAAAGATATCTGTTAGTATATCTCCGGTGCGAAAATATCATATGGAGTAAAAGAGGGTATGTTTAAGAGGAAGCCGTTTATGGCTGTGATTATTATAAAAAAATACACATGGAGATAAAAATGAAATTTCTTGATAACACGAAAATTTGCACAAAGTTAATAGGAACATTTTCACTGCTGGCCATTATAACGGCAGTTGTAGGGTGGATTGGTTTCATTGGAATGAATGGTATAATGAAAACAGCGGATGAGGTGGGGGAAGTTCGCCTTCCGAGTATTTATGCTCTTGAAATAATGAATGAAGCGCAGACTGCAGTAAAGTCGGCAGAAAGAACTATGTTAATTGCCAATATAGGTGCTGAGCGTATAAAAAGGGAAACAAAGCATATTAAGGATGCTTTTAAGAGGGCAAATGATGCGTGGAAGATATATGAGCCTCTCCCACAGACAAAAGAGGAGGCTGAACTTTGGAAGCAGTTTGTGCCGACATGGAAAGCATGGGAAAAGGATGTTGAGGAATATCTGAAGTTACATGAGCAATATGAGCATGATAAATCCTTTGAGGAGAAAGTACGTAATCAAAGTTTAAAGACAGCATCGGATTCTTTCAAAGTAGCTGAGGGGCTTTTAGGTAAGATAATAGATATAAACGATAAAGTAGCAAAAGAAGAGATGAAGAAAGGTGATGAAATAAGCAGTAAAGCTAAGAGAAATTTAATAATTGCTATAATTATAGGCGTAATTGCTGCTATGTTTTTAGGAATTACTATTTCCTGTTCGATAAGCAATCCACTGCAGAGTGGAGTGGTATTTGCAAAGGGTATAGCAAGCGGTGATTTAAGCGGGCAGATACATATGGACAGAAAGGATGAAGTAGGCCAGCTTGCCAATGCGCTAAACGATATGGTAGAGAAACTGAGGAGTGTTATAGGAGAGATAAACGTATCAGCAGATAATGTGTCATCGGGTAGTGCAGAATTAAGCAGTACAGCTCAGGTGATTTCACAGGGAGCCACGGAACAGGCGGCAGCGGTAGAAGAGGTATCATCGTCAATGGAGGAGATGGCTTCCGGTATAAAACAAAACGCCGATAATTCCCAGCAGACGGAGAAGATGGCAGCAAAAGCATCCCAAGACGCACAAGAAAGTGGTAAGGCCGTGGATGAGGCAGTACAAGCCATGAAAGAAATAGCAAGTAAAATATCTATTATTGAAGAAATAGCAAGACAAACCAATCTTTTAGCGCTTAATGCAGCAATAGAGGCGGCACGTGCCGGTGAACACGGAAAAGGTTTTGCAGTTGTAGCCTCAGAGGTAAGAAAACTTGCGGAACGCAGTCAAAAAGCAGCCGGTGAAATCAGCACCTTATCGTCAACAACTGTTCAGGTATCAGAAAAAGCTGGTACAATGCTTAAACAATTAGTACCTGACATACAAAAGACTGCAGAACTGGTTCAGGAAATAAGTGCGGCAAGTAGTGAACAAAACGCAGGTGCTGATCAGATAAACAAGGCTATAACACAGCTTGATCAAGTGATTCAACAAAACGCTTCTGCGTCTGAGGAGATGGCATCAACCTCTGAGGAGCTAACATCACAGGCTGAACAACTTTCGGCAGCAATATCATTTTTTAAAACTGGCGAACAACGAAGGGTAACAACTGGTGCTAAAAAACAGCCGTCTAAGATAGCACACTTGACACACGAGAAGGTTAAACCCGTTACGAGGTCATCCATGAATGTCAAAGATGATAGCGAATTCGAATCATATTAAGAGGAGGTGTTAAATGACAGAAGAAGACGAAGTAATGCAATTTCTAACATTCAAACTTGATGATGAGGTTTTTGCGCTTCACATAGAAAAAATACGAGAGGTGTTAGAATTTACCACTGTTACAAAGATGCCAAGGACGCCAGAGTTTATGAGAGGCGTTATTAATTTACGTGGCAGCGTTGTCCCTGTGATAGATTTAAAGCAAAAGTTTGGTATGTCTTTTACAGATAAGGCCGTAGATACCTGTGTTGTAATTACAGAGGTTGATATGGAGGGTGAGAAAATTGTTTTGGGAGCCATGGTTGACAGCGTCAAAGAGGTCATGGAACTGGAGAGAAATGCAATAGAGCCACCGCCAAAGATAGGTACGCAGTTAAGCAACGAGTTTATCGAGGGGATGGGTAAACAAGGAGAGGAATTTATAATACTTTTAGATATAGACAGGATATTTTCTGCAAATGAGTTAACAATGGTTACTGATATGAGAGACGAACATTCAGAGGCTGAACTGGAGCATGTCGGGGTCTGAAACTACTAATAGCGTTGTAATGCCACTGTAGGACTGTCCATGTGGTGCACCCATAATAATAATGGCAAAATATTGGACAGACCCATACGTTTGCCTACAACGACATTTGTTGTATGAAAAGAACAGTAACAACATGTTTATGACGCTTGAAGACTTCGACGAGGTGATACCAGAAAGGAAGAAGTGTAAGCGTCAAGTTAGCCCCACTCGTGATTTTATAGCATAAGATTACGGTCAATATATTGTGGGAGCAAGAGTTTGTAATCATTTTCATCTTTAGCATAA
>JAMOBJ010000057.1 GCA_039908095.1 Nitrospirae bacterium YQR-1 | reverse complement strand
GATGATGTGGAGTTTGGGCAGGCACAGATGGAGTCCCTTTCAGCTTTAAAACGCGGAGTGCGTACTATCGGCATAACACTGTCTTGCACCTTTGCCTGTGCTGTTGTCTTTATAAGTTACACAACGGTAAAGATTCTTTTTTACAGGAGAAAAGAGGAAATAGAGATATACAAGTTGCTGGGGGCAACCAGAGGCTTTATCAGATTGCCATTTTTTATGGAAGGCTCGATAGTGGGTTTTTGCGGCGGCCTGGGCGGGGCTGTATTGCTTCAGGTGATAAATAAGGTGACATTGTCAAAACTTACGGCTGAGATACCCCTCTTTGCAGTAGTGAATATTCCGTTTACGGTTTTTTTGCTGTTTCCGGTTATCGGATTGATGCTGGGACTGGGTGGGGCTGTGCTTGCCGTGGGTAGAATAAAATACTGAGCATGGCGTTTATTTATCTGATTATTTTTGTGTTTGTGTTTGCAGGTGTTGACTGCCATGCTGAGGCTCTGAAAGACAAGTACAAGAAAATTCAGGAGGATATAAAAGCAAATAAAGAAAAGCTGGATCAAGCTAAGAAAAAAGAAAGTACCATAATGGCTGATATAGAGAGGGCAACGAGGGAACTGAATAAAATAAACTCGGAAATTATAAGAGACAGAAAAAAAATTACAGATTTAGAGGAAAGTATAAAAGTGGTTAAAGTGGAAGTGGCAAAGGCTACAAAAGCTACACAGCAGGTTAGAATAAGCCTGAAAAAGAGGTTCCAACTGATTCAGCGTTACGGCTACGGTTTAGACAGATTAATAGTTGTACTTAATGCTGAGGATTTTACTGAGCTATTAAAGATAAACAGATATATGGCAAGGCTTACAACCACTGAGTATAAACAAATGAAAGAATACAGAGATTTGTCGGCAAAGCTTTCAGAAAAGGAAAAGACACTAAAGGGAATGTATGAGGAGATAAACAAACGGAATGAGGCGTTAAAAGTCTCAGAAAATGCGCTGATAAGAAAAAAGCATGAACGCGAAAACATTCTGTTGTCAGTAAAAAAAGAACAGGCTGTGTATGCCTCTATGATAAATGAACTTGAATCTACTTCAAAGAAAATAATGGAGATAATAGAAAAAAGTGAAACAGACATGTCAGATCAGGGAAAGGAATTCCGCTCGGCGAAGGGCTCCCTGCCATGGCCGGTAAACGGGCAGATTTCAATTCCATATGGCTCACATCAGGACCCGCAGTTTAAAACTCCGGTCTTCAGATATGGTGTCTATATGAGCACAGAGGATAATGAAAAGGTGCGTGCTGTGTATGAGGGAAAGGTGGCATATGCGGATACCTTTAAGGGATTAGGCCAGGTGGTTATACTAAGCCATGGAATGGGATATCACACAGTGTATGCAAACTTAAGCACTATATCAACGCAAGCCGGCGAGTTTGTAAAGAAAAAGGGCGTATTAGGCATTGCGGGCGTCTCAGGCGTTTTAAACGCAACCGGAATATACTTTGAGGTAAGATACAAGGGAAAACCGGTTGACCCTATGCAATGGCTTAAAAGGGATAATTAAAAGCATGTTCAGGAGGGATAGATGTTTAGGAGGGATAGATGAATAGAAAGCTGAAAAATCTGCTTGTATGGGTGGCCTTTGCCATAATAACAGCAAGCGGGGTGATAGTGGGCAGATGGACGGTAAAGGCGGTAAGTGCTGAATCGGAAACATATCAGGAGTTAAAGCTCTTTACTGAGGTGATTTCTCTGGTTAAGACCAGTTATGTGGAGGATGTTAAGGCAAAAGACTTGATTTATGGGGCAATAAAGGGAATGATTAGCTCTCTGGACCCCCATTCGGCCTTTATGACCCCTGATATGTTTAAGGAGATGAAGGTTGATACAAAGGGTGAGTTTGGAGGCGTAGGTATCCAGATAGGCAAAAAGGGGGGCTTTCTGACGGTTATTGCGCCCATAGAGGATACCCCTGCTTATATAGCAGGTATAAAGGCAGGGGATATTATCTCAAAGGTTAACGGGGAATCCACTGAAAAGATGACTCTATTTGATGCTGTCAATAAGATGAGAGGCCCCAGGGGAACAAAAGTTATACTTACCATCATCAGAAAGGGATGGACTGAGCCAAAGGATTTTCCAATCTCAAGAGAGATAATTAAAGTACAGAGTGTGAAATACAAGGTTATGGAAGGCAACATCGGCTATATAAAAATCAGTCAGTTCCAGGAAAAAACCGTACAGGATTTAGTTAAGGCGGTTAACTTTCTAAAAGAAAAGAAGATAACCTCCGTAGTTGTTGATCTTAGGAATGACCCGGGAGGGTTACTACAGAGCGCCGTGGGGGTGGCGGAGCAGTTTCTGCCGTCTCACAAACTTGTGGTTTATATAAAGGACCGCTCAGGGGATAAAAAGGATTTCTACACCGAGTCCGAGGGAAAGCTTGATTCTATACCAATGGTGGTGTTGGTAAATGAGGGAAGCGCCAGTGCTTCAGAGATAGTGGCCGGTGCACTCAAAGATTGGAACAGGGCAATAATTCTTGGTGTAACAACATTTGGAAAGGGCTCTGTGCAGAGTGTCCTTGGGTTAAGTGACGGCTCCGGTTTAAGGTTAACTACAGCCAGGTACTATACCCCTAACGGTATTTCCATACAAAACACCGGAATAACACCGGATATTATTGTAAAGCTTAAGTCTGAGACCGGAAAAGAACACAAGGTGTTAAGGGAAAAGGACTTAACCGGACACTTGGATAATGAGCAGGTGGAGACTAAAGAAGGAGAGGAGCCGGACTCAACACCTTTGGAGATTGAGGAGAAAGACGACCTCCAATTGCAGAGGGCCATAGATATATTAAAAACCGGAGACTCATTTAAGAAAAACAGTAAGATAACCTCCTGATGTCCCGTTTAATCTTTGATATAGAGACGGCTGGGTTTGACTTTGACACCATGGAAAGTCCACTTCAGGAATATTTCTTGAAGTGGGCAGCCACGGAAGAAGAGGTCAAAGCGGCAAAAGAGAGTCTTTCCTTTTATCCAAACACAGCGGAGGTGGTAACCATAGGAATGCTTAATCCTGATACTGAAAAAGGGGCGGTTTATTTTCAGTCTGCAGAGGCAGAGTCTTTTGAGGATGGCGGTATATCATATCATCCCGGCACCGAGAGTGATATTTTGTCACATTTTTGGGAAACTATAAAAAAATATGACGCCTTTGTAACTTTTAACGGCCGCGTATTTGACTGTCCTTTCATTATGGTAAGAAGCGCAGTGTATGGTATTAAACCAACTCGTGAGCTTTTGCCAAACCGCTATGGTAACGAACATATAGATTTAATGGACAGATTGAGCTTTTTTGGTGCTGCCAAAAGGAGGTTCAGCCTTGATGTGTGGTGTCGCACGTTTGGCATAAAAAGCCCGAAATCGGAAGGAGTTACAGGGTATGATGTGAAAGATTTATTCAGGTCGGGGCAGTTTGAAAAAATCGCAAGATACTGTGCCGGAGACCTGTGGGCAACACGAGACCTTCTTCTTATATGGGAAAAATATATTAAATTTCCGCCTGCAAAATAAACCGCATTATTCCGGCAGCAAACAGACTTCTTCAGTTTTTATTACACCATGTTGCAAACCATAGCAGTCTGAATAGATTGTGCCCTCTCTTTACCACAAAACAGCTCTACCAGCTTAAGCGCAAACTCTATTGCCGTCCCTGCCCCCTGGCTTGTTACCACCTTACCATCAATCACAACAGAGTCTGCTTTAGAAACCATTGCGGCTTTGATTTTATCCTGATAGGATGGATGGCTTGTAGCTGTTTTTCCATTTAGTACTCCGGCCTCCGACAACACAAAAGGTGCTGCACATATGGCGGCAGTGTATTTTCCGGCTTTATACATATCGGCAACCAACGATGTTACTCTTTTATCCGAGGCCAGATTTAGCGTACCGGGCATTCCTCCCGGTAAGACCACCATATCAAAATCCCCTGCATTCACACTATCCAGTGTGCAGTCGGGTATTACTTT
>JAMOBJ010000056.1 GCA_039908095.1 Nitrospirae bacterium YQR-1 | reverse complement strand
TTACGCTTTCCCTCAAGCAGCCCTTCTGTTAATCCTTCCTGTTTTCCCACAAGCATTCCTTCAGTCAATCCTTCCTGAAAAAGCGCACTCTCTCTTACATCAATTGTTATAGGCATCTTTTTTACCTCCTCACTTACTTTCTGTGATAGTTTCCGAAATTCAACGCCTCTTTATCTCTTAATATAAATCGACTACGATAACTTAAAATAACATAACTGGAGTGATTGTGTAATTTTTGTTTTGCTAAAAACCGGACATTTTCACTTTTCTATTACACTGAGCCGCAAATCACTTGCTTTATAAATTCATTTAAAGTTAGAATAACAGCTAAAGGCGGCAGCAAAGGAGGTATTAAGATGGCAACGACGGTATTTTTAGAAAATGTTAAATTCAGAAATAAACTATTATTGATGCTGATAGTTCCATTTTTATGTTTGACATATTTTTCATTAAGCATATTTATCGAAAAAACAAGCATCTTAAACCGTATGGATGCACTTTCAAAGCTCTCGACACTTGCAGTGAAGACCAGTGAGGTCGTACATGAACTTCAGAAAGAGCGCGGTAACTCCGCCGGCTTTTTAGGGAGTAAGGGGGCAAAATTCGGTTCGGAATTAAACTCTCAGCGAGCTGAGACAGATAAAAAATTAAGCAAATTAACAGAATACTTAAATAACTTTGATACAGATTATTACGGAGAGACCTTTAAAGGTAATTTAAACGGAGTAAAGGACAATCTAAACGCCCTGAAAAGCAAAAGAGCTTCAATAGATTCGCTAAACATACCTTTACCGGAGGCATTAGGCTACTATACAGGAACAATAGCGAAAATGTTGGACCTCATAGGGGGAATGCCTAAGTTAACAGAAAACGCCGAATTGTCTCAAACGGTGTCGGCTTACGTTAATTTCCTACAGGCAAAGGAAAGGGCTGGTCAAGAACGGGCTGTTATGAGTAACACCTTTTCAGCCGGGAAATTTACAGATGGAATATATTTTAAGTTTGTTTCCTTAGTCTCAGCTCAAAACGTATTTATTGATGTCTTTAATACATTTGCAACAAAGGAACAAGTGGAGTTTTATAAGAGCAAGGTTACAGGCTCTACAGTAACCGAGGTCGAGCGTATGAGGAAAGTTGCAACAGACAAGGCATATGAGGGCAATTTCGGAATCGACCCGCTATATTGGTTTAAAACCATAACTGAAAAGATCAATATAATGAAAGAGGTAGAGGATAAACTGTCACAAGACTTAAATAATAAAGCAGAGGGTTTGAAAGGCACGGCTAAGACTCAATTGACTATCCTGCTTGTAATAATAACAGTAGCATTTTTAGTTTCTCTTTTATTTGCATATATGATAATGAAGGGAGTGTTGCAACAAATAGGGGGTGAGCCCGGCGTGGTAGTTGAGATAGCTAAAAGAGTTGCCGGCGGTGATTTAACTATAGACGGAAGCGCGCAAAGCACAGGACTCTACAAGGCGGTTCTCGAGATGGTGGAAAATCTGAAGAAGATAGTTATGGAAGTAAAGGAAATCTCGGACAGGGTTGGTACCGGAAGCAAACACCTAAATGACACTGCATCCCAAACATCAGAGGGTGCCATAGAGCAAGCGGCCTCCGTTGAGGAGACCTCATCGAGTGTGGAGCAGATGGCGGCAAGTATAAAAAAGAATGCAGAAAACTCTGTTCAGACTGAAAAGATTGCCATTACAATAGCCAAAGATGCAATAGAGGCCGGCAATGCGGTAATGCAATCAGTAGAGTCAATGAAGTCAATAGCAGAGCGGGTCATGGTTATCGAGGATATTGCCAGGCAGACTAACCTCCTGGCCTTAAATGCAGCAATCGAGGCAGCTCGAGCGGGCGAATATGGAAAGGGTTTTGCGGTAGTAGCCTCAGAGGTAAGAAAACTGGCGGAGAGAAGCCAATCGGCTGCCGGGCAAATCAACACAATATCCGCCTCAAGCATTCAAATTGCAGAAAAAACCGGAACAATGCTAAAAGAACTCGTACCGGGTATTCAGAAAACAGCTGAACTTGTTCAGGAAATAACTGCTTCAAACAGGGAACTTGACATAGGGGCGGAACAGATAAACAAGGCTATTGCACAATTAGACCAGGTAATACAGCAAAATGCCGGCATGTCTGAGGAACTCTCGGCAACAGCAGAGGATCTCTCAAACCAGGCTGGTCAACTACAGGATTCGGTAGCATTTTTCAAAACTTAAATCTATCTGATACGGAGAATATGCTTTTATCAAAAACATAAAGGGCGTTATGCGCGGATTACATTTCCTCTGGTGTCTGTATCTTTTTTAATTAAATTTCTGGTATCAACAATAAGTTTGCAGTGCTGCACTATAAATTTTGCATCGTACAGAGTATGGTCTGTTGCTATTACAACACAGTCAAAGCTATCCAGGGTTTCAGCCGTTAACGGCACTGATTCCTTTTCAATATTGTACTTTCTGGTCTTTCCCACTTTTGGTATGTAAGGGTCATTATAACTAACATGTGCTCCGTTTGTTTCAAATAACTCCATCAGCTTTAAAGAGGGAGATTCCCTGAGATCATCCACGTTTTTTTTGTATGCCATACCAAGGATGAGAATCTGTGAGTTTTTTATGGTTTTACCATACTCTCCGAGTGCCTTAATGGTCTTTTGTAAAACATAGTATGGCATATTAGTGTTTATCTCACCTGCCAGCTCTATGAACTTTGTAGTCACATCATACTCTCTAGCTTTCCATGTTAAATAAAAGGGATCAATTGGAATACAATGCCCTCCAAGCCCAGGGCCTGGATAAAAAGGCTGAAAACCAAACGGTTTTGTCTTAGCCGATTCGATTACTTCCCATATGTCTATCCCCATACGGTCAAAGAGCATCTTAAGTTCATTAACCATGGCTATGTTTACGGCCCTGTAGATGTTTTCAAGAAGCTTGGAGGCTTCAGCCACTTTAGTAGATGAAACCGGTACTGTGGCAACCACTATTGTGTCATACAGTGCCCTTGTAACTTCCAGACAGCGGCTTGTAAAGCCTCCAACCACCTTTGGAATTGTTGCGGTAGAGTGGGTTTCGTTATTGGGATCCTCACGCTCCGGCGAGTATGCCAGATAGAAATCCTCACCGGCTTTTAATCCTGATTTTTCAAGTATAGCCCTCATGTCCTCATCTGTAGTGCCTGGGTAGGTTGTTGATTCCAATACTATGAGCTGACCCTTCTTAAGTTTTTTAGCAATTTCCTCAGATGTTTTGAAAACGTAGCTCAGGTCCGGTTCCCGGTATTTATTCAGAGGAGTAGGCACGCAGATTAAAATACAGTCCATTTGAGCAAGCAGTGAAAAATCCGCATAGGGTGAAAATGCAGGCATTATCTCAGTTATCGTCTGTTGCGGAATGTGTTTTATATAGCTCCTACCGGCTTTGAGAATTTCAACCTTCTTTGGGTCAACATCAAATCCGGTTACTTTAAAACCAGCACGGCAAAACTCTATAACAAGCGGTAAACCCACATATCCAAGACCGATTATTCCAACTCTTGCTTGTCTTGTCTTTATCTTTTCAAGTAATTCCATTTTAAATCCCTCGGAAGATGTTATTATAACATAATCAGAAAGAATAATTTAAAATATGGGAAAAGTTAAAATAATTGGTGGCACGCATAAGGGTAGGTGTATTACTGCGGCAGTAAACAAAACACTGAGGCCGACCTCTTCAAAAGTGCGTGAATCTGTTTTCAACATTCTCAGAGATGTAATTCAGGGCTGTAGCTTCCTTGATCTGTATGCCGGAAGCGGTGGGGTAGGGTTAGAGGCTTTAAGCAGGGGGGCTCAGAGGGTTGTGTTTGTGGATAAAAGTGTAAAGACAATTGAGACCATTACCAGTCTGCCATTGTTTAAAATCGGCGGTACATCTGCCGCTTATATAGGAGATGCCCGCAGTGTTTTAAAAAAACTTGAAAACATGGGCGAGACTTTTAACTGTGTTTATGTTGACCCGCCATATTATTCCTCTGAAATTGAAAACATACTGCCGCTGTTGTCTGTCTCTAAGGTGTTAACTGTTGGTTCATATGTTTTATTTGAACATCCGGAAAAAAAATCCCTGCCTGAGTCAATCGGCTTTCTTACTAAAAAGAAAAAATACAAATATGGTGATACTTTATTAACTGTGTATGAATTTTTTCAGGATTAAAATACTTCTAATTGTGTATAATCTCTGAGTATGGACAGGCTGGCTATATACCCCGGCACGTTTGATCCCTTTACAAACGGGCATCTTGACATTGTAACAAGAAGCATAAGGCTTTTTGACGGTCTAATCATAGCGATAGCGACAAATCCAAAGAAAATCCCGCTATTTTCCGTGTTGGAGAGAAAAGAACTCATACTCAGTTGCACAAGGCATCTGGACAAAATAATCGTGGATAGTTTTGAGGGACTTGTGGTTGAATATGCAGAGCTTAAAAAGAGCAGTGTTATCATAAGAGGGCTGAGAGCCGTCTCAGATTTCGAATATGAACTACAGATGGCATTAATCAACCGGCGGCTAAATCAAAATGTTGATACTATTTTTAAGATGCCCTCTGAGGAGTATTCTTTCCTGACCTCAACTGCCGTCAAAGAGATAGCCTCTTTGGGCGGATGTGTGGATGGTCTTGTGCCGCCGCCGGTAAAAGCGGCACTGCAAAGAAAATTTAAAACAATCAGTGTAATTGATGATTAAAATATCTAAAGTTTTACGTTAGTTTAATAAGTATAATGATCTATTATTTCTACATAATCCTTGCGATGGTAATATGGAGTTCACTTGGTGTTTTTATAAAGATTTCTAATTTATCAGTTGCAACGATAGTGTTTTATCCTTCTGTAATATCGGTCTTGCTTCAACTGCCGATGTTTCTAAGTAAGAGAAAGCGTCAGGAGTTTCCGTCTCTGAAGAGGATTTCCCTGTTGGGATTAGTGAGCTTGATAGTACTTGCTAATACGTACATGTTTTTTCTTGCATATTCACTTACAACCATATCAAATGCAGTGTTTACGCACTACATAGCGCCTGTAATTGTGGCGGCTCTTTCACCGTTTTTTCTTAAAGATAGACTTCATGTTTCTATTTTTATATCAATTGCTATAGCCACATTTGGGCTTTGGTTAATTTTAAAAGATGTATCAGTTATTGATGTTATTACTGAGGGGGTATCAGATAAGAATCTTATAGGTATAATCTCCGGATTGGTTTCCGGTGTGATGTATGCAGTGTTGGTTATAGTCTTAAAACTCTATATGGGCATGTATAACCGGTACATTATTATTTTTTTGCAAAACACGTTTGTTTCGCTGTTTCTGTTGCCATTTGTTTCACTGCCGCCCAGGCGCTATATTTGGATATTGGTGGTAGTAGGGATTTTCCACTCAACGATAGCCAATCATCTGTACTACAAGGGGCTGGAAAAAGTGCAGGCGTGTAAAGCGGCAATTTTAGGTTATATTGAGCCGGTTGGTGCAGTGCTTTTCGGTATAATTTTTCTTTCGGAGGAAGTTAATGTATTTTCACTTATCGGCGGTACTATGATTATCATATCGGGATATATCGTTATCCGGCAAAAACTGGATGATACAAAGTGCACTCCGGCAAGTATCCAAAACTGAAAAGCATATAAAGAGAGTTTCTCCATGCTGCAAATACCAGGCAAGAACTAACTGATTTACAGACTTTCGATACATTCCCCAACTCTATTGCTAAGTTCAACACTCCCAATTTGTTTCTTATCAGCTTGTCATTCATCTGTAGATTCTCCTAATCAAATTCTCTCTTAATTATTAGGAGAAATTATACACCTTTTTACACTCCTCTGTCCGATTTAATCGTAGCTACTCCATATCAGACCTTTTGTGCTGGGACGTAAGAATTGGCTGTTCTCCGGGCACCCTCGTGGCGCGGCAGGCCAGTGCTGCCTTATACAGCCTGATAGAAACCGCAAAGGCAAATAAACTTGAACCTTATAGATATTTGACATACATATTTGAACATCTGCCTTATGCTAAAGATGAAAATGATTACAAACTCTTGCTCCCACAATATATTGACCGTAATCTTATGCTATAAAATCACG
>JAMOBJ010000055.1 GCA_039908095.1 Nitrospirae bacterium YQR-1 | reverse complement strand
CTACTACTAAATTTTTGGAGAAAATTTAGAAAAGAAAAAAAAGAAGGCTTGACATTTCAACATAGCAGGCAATTAGATATTTATAGAGGCTGTTGATGTTCTTTCCGCACTTGCGTGCTTATGTCTCACGCATTGGAGCAGTCATTTTGACTGCTCCAACGGAGTATCACATTATTACTTTATAACTGGAAGTTTAGCCAGTGCTTCTTTGATTTTTTCAACCGGATATGGGTAGTCTATGATTTTGCCGTCCATATAGTCGGCGTATGCAGTCATATCAAGATAACCGTGCCCGCTTAGATTAAATACAATGGTCTTTTCCTTTCCCTCTTCCTTAGCCCTCAGTGCCTCATCTATGGCGGCACAGATGGCGTGGGAACTCTCAGGTGCAGGAATTATTCCCTCGGTTTGGGCAAACGTCTGTGCGGCCGCAAAGACCTTAGTCTGGCCGTATGCCACAGCTTCAATGAGTCTGTCATAAACGAGCTGGGAGACTAAAGAGGAGTCGGCATGGTATCTGAGGCCACCTGCGTGTATCCCCGGAGGCATAAAGTCATGTCCCAGCGTGTACATCATAAGAAACGGGGTAAGACCGGCTGAGTCTCCGAAATCATACCGGAACTCGCCTTTGGTAAGGGTTGGGCAGGATTCCGGCTCTACAGCAATAACTCTGACATTCTTACCGTTAATCTTATCATGGATAAACGGAAAACCTAAACCTCCAAGATTGCTCCCACCTCCGCAACACCCTATAACCACATCAGGATACTCACTTATTAATTCAAACTGTTTTTTCAATTCAAGCCCGATTACCGTTTGATGGAGCACTACGTGGTTAAGAACCGACCCCAGCGCATAATTAGTGTCCTTATGAGTGGCGGCATCCTCAACAGCCTCAGAGATGGCAATACCAAGGCTGCCGGAATTATCAGGATCAGCCGACAGAATTTTTCTGCCGGATTCAGTCTCCGCACTTGGACTGGCAAAGACCTTTCCCCCCCACGTTTCCATCATAATGCGTCTGTAGGGTTTTTGATTGTAACTTACCCTTACCATATAAACCGTTAAATCAAGGCCGAAGAATTTACAGGCCATAGACATTGCAGAGCCCCACTGGCCGGCGCCGGTCTCTGTGGCAATGCGCTTAATACCGGCAAGTTTGTTGTAATAGGCCTGGGGGACCGATGTATTTGTCTTATGGCTTCCGGCAGGGCTTACTCCCTCGTATTTATAATAAATCTTGGCAGGGCTGCCCAGGTGTTTTTCAAGCCGGTGTGCTCTGTAAAGTGGAGATGGCCTCCAGAGTGAATATATCTCAAGCACTTCCTCCGGTATGTCTATCCACCTGCTTTGGCTTACTTCCTGCTCTATCAACGACATCGGAAAAATAACCGATAAGTCGTCGGGGCCAACCGGTTTTCTGGTTGCCGGATGAAGAGGCGGTTTAGGAAGATTCGGCATATCTGCCATTATGTTGTACCACTTACGTGGCATGTCTTTTTCGTCTAATAAGATTTTTGTCCTTTTCATAGCATCCTCTCTGTATAAAATTTACAGTACTGTTAAAAAGCTGTTTAAGAATTTTAACTTATTTAACCTAATACAGGCAAACATGATATAATTGGTGATATTGTGAAGTTTATGAGGATTTCAGATAATGGAGCCAAGTAGAATAGACTGTTTTAAGTGCAGGAATTTTTATATTACGTGGGATAGAAAGTTTCCATACGGCTGCCGCGGACTTCATTTTAAAAGTAAAGCCATTCCCTCAAGAGAGGTTAAGGCTGCCTCTGGAACCGACTGTCTCATGTTTGAAAGAAAGCCCGATGTGCGTAAATGAGTTATCGGGAGGAGATTGTCGGGAGGATGGAGTTTCTAAGGAAGTGAAGAACAAATGGAACTTGATATTATAAAAAACAACAAAAGGCTGGAGAGCCTTGACACTCAGTACATATGGCATCCGTTTACCCAGATGACGGAATGGATAAACGACACACCTGTGGTGATAGCAGAGGGCCGTGATTGTTTCATTAAAGATACATACGGCAGGTGGTACATTGACGGAGTGTCCTCACTGTGGGTAAATATTCATGGACATGGGAAAAAAGAAATCAATGATGCTTTAATAAGGCAACTTTCCCTTATTTCTCATTCTACGTTACTGGGACTTGCCGGTGTACCATCGGCTAAGTTAGCTGAAAAACTCGTAAACCTGATAAGCAGCAGCCTTAAAACCGGCAGATTGAACAAGGTGTTTTATTCCGACAACGGTTCAACCGCAGTAGAGGTAGCCATGAAAATGGCTTTCCAGTACATGCAGCACACTAAAAGAGCTGGTGGCGGCCTCTTTGTAACCCTTGAAAACGCCTACCACGGAGACACCCTTGGGGCAGTCAGCGCCGGAGGGATTGATCTATTTCATAAGACCTATGCTCCTCTTCTTTTTGAAACAGTGAGGTCGCCCTCACCGTACTGCTTAAACTGTCAACACGGGGTAGTTACAGATGCCCCCGATGCTCCCTCTAAATACGGATGTAATGTGGAAGGGGAGTTTCCCTGTCTAAAGGAGTTAAGAAGTATTTTAGAGCGTTTAAAGGGTAAAGTCGCTGCAGTGCTGATTGAACCCCTTATTCAGGCGGCAGGCGGGATGATAACCGCCCCTGCGGGATATTTAAAAGGAGTAAGGGATTTATGCACCTCTTATGACACACTTCTGATAGCCGATGAGGTGGCAACCGGCTTTGGCAGAACGGGCACAATGTTTGCGTGTGAGGCCGAGGGTGTGGCACCGGATATTATATGTCTCTCAAAGGGAATCACCGGCGGCTATTTGCCCCTTGCAGCAACAATTGCCACTGAGGATGTTTACAACGCTTTTTTAGGTGAATTCCGTGATAAGAAAACCTTTTTTCACGGCCATTCTTATACGGGTAACCAACTGGGTTGTGCGGCGGCGTTAGCTTCTTTAGATATTTTTGAAAAAGACAATGTGATTGAAAATTTAAAACCTAAGATAAAAATACTCAGGGACCGGCTAAACCGGATATTCAGTCATCCACATGTTTGTGATGTGAGAGCGTATGGTATGATGGCCGCTGTTGAGCTTATAAAGGACAGGGGCACGATGACTGCATATGAGTTTGAGGAAAAGGCGGGGTGGAAGGTAGCCATGGAGGCGCGCAAACGGTCGGTCTTTATCAGGCCGCTTGGTAATGTTTTAGTGATTATGCCTCCGCTTTCGATTTCAGCGGAAAACCTTCAGGCTATGCTTATTCGTGTTGAAAAATCCATTGATGCTGCACTGCTTAAGCGTAGAAATGTAACTTCTTAAAAAAATGAATTAAAACAATGGTTTTTATAATAATTCCCGGGCGGTTGTGTTAATAAAACAATGGCAATATATATAAAACCTAAGAAGCAAATACCCCCAACAAAATAGCTGATATTTTAATAATTGACAAAGTCCGTTGTGATGTGTTGTAATAGATTACCTTTAAAGGATGGTCCTGTGAGGCTGATAAGGTATGAAAAAAATGTATTCCATATGGAGACAGCCTTTCCTTATCAGGGGAAAGGTTTTTTCGTCTGCCGCCCATTCTGAATTCTTAATCGTTAAGGCGGAGTTTTAAAGCAAGCAAATGAAGCGTGAACTTTTAAGTAAACAAGACATCACCAGAGTCCTGTTGCGTATAGCGCACGAGATAGCAGAGAGAAATAAGGGCTGTGAGGGACTCTGCCTGGTGGGAATTCAGAGCGGTGGTGTTGACCTTGCTAAAAGGCTTGCCGCTGCTATTAAAAACATAGAGGATACCGTAGTGCCTGTTGCCGCCCTTGATATATCCTTTTACCGCGATGACCTCAATATCAAAAAAACACATCCTGTAGTTAAAAAAACAGACATGCCGTTTGATATAACAGATAAGAAAATTGTTTTGGTTGATGACGTCATATACACAGGGCGTTCGATTCGTGCAGCACTGGATGCTCTCATGGACCTCGGACGGCCTGCCGCCGTGCAACTGGCCGTATTGATAGACAGAGGGCACAGGGAATTACCCATCAGAGCCGACTACGTTGGAAAAAACATCCCAACCTCTAAAACCGAGCAAATAAAAGTTCTTCTTCAGGAACGCGGCCATGATGAGGACTCCGTGGTAATTCAACGAGTTGAATAGAAAGTGAGAAAACACCTTATAGACATAAAAAGCACATCCGTGGAGGACATTAAGCTTGTGCTTGAAACAGCCTCTTCTTTTAAAGACGTTCTCAGCAGGGATATTAAGAAGGTGCCGGCATTAAGAGGTAAGACAGCCGTTAATCTCTTTTTTGAGCCGTCAACAAGAACAAAGACGTCTTTTGAGCTTGCCGAGAAAAGACTCAGCACCGATGTTATCAACTTTGCCGTTCCGACAAGTAGTGTAGTTAAGGGCGAGACTCTCTACGACACTATCAAAACCATCGAATCCTATGGTGTGGACTTTATAATCATCCGGCATCAGTCAAGCGGTGTACCTCACTTTATAACATCATTTTCTCAGGCATCGGTTATAAATGCCGGAGACGGGATTAACGAACATCCCACACAGGCGCTTTTGGATGCCTTTACGCTTATAGAAAAAAAAGGTACTGTTGAAGGCCTTAAGATAGCCGTAGTAGGAGATATTTTTCACAGCAGGGTGGCAAGGTCCAATATTTTTTGTTTGAGAAAACTCGGCGCCGAGGTACGCATCGTTGCTCCCAACACTTTAGTTCCAAAGGGGATTGAAAACGAGGGAGTGCAAATATACAACAACCTTGAGGATGGTATAAGTGATGTTGACGCCGTTATGATGTTAAGGATTCAAAACGAAAGACAAAGCGGCGGATTTCTAAGCTCCAAGGATGAGTACTTCCGTTTCTGGGGGCTTACCTCCAAACGGTTAAAAAATGCAAAACCGGACTGTATTGTCATGCACCCCGGCCCTATGAACAGAGGGGTCGAGATAGACTCGGAGGTTGCCGACAGCGCTCAGTCCGTTATACACGCACAGGTAATAAATGGCCTTGCCGTAAGAATGGCGGTTCTTTACTTACTTAGTACAGCTTAAATGCTCATACCCACACAAGAGAACTAAATAGAATCAAATTATACAAAGGCAGAGAACTATGACAGAAATATTGATAAAAAACGGACACATCACTGACCCATTGCAGGGGATAGATGCTGTGGGTTGCGTACTGATAACAGGTGGAAAAATCGGGAAAATTTCAGTTGGAGCGGATTCAATCAATGTTAGTAACCCCGCCATAAGCGTGGTAAACGCAACTGAGCTGTTTGTTTTCCCAGGTTTTGTTGATATGCACACCCATCTAAGAGAACCAGGTTTTGAGTATAAGGAGACAATACGAACGGGAACACTGGCTGCCGCTAAGGGAGGGTTCACATCAGTATGTTCTATGCCAAACACAAAGCCCGTAAATGACAACGAAACGGTTACAGAGTTTATTGTCAGAAAGGCAATGATGGAAGGCTATTGTGACGTCTTTCCTATCGGAGCTATAACCAAAGGTCAGGAGGGAAAGGAACTGGCCGAGATGGGTATGATGAAAACGGCGGGGTGTGTTGGTTTTTCAGATGACGGCAAACCTGTTGTTAATTCCCTGATAATGAGGCGGGCGCTTGAGTACTCAAAGGTTTTCAGCTCACCGGTAATATCCCATGCCGAGGATGCTTTTCTGTCCGAGGGTGGGGTGATGAACGAGGGGTACCTTTCGACAATACTGGGACTCAGAGGAATACCCGCCGAGGCTGAAATCATCATGATTAAGCGGGATATTGATTTAGCAGCCCTTACCGGTGGACGGCTGCATGTGGCGCATGTATCCACAGCTGGGGGTGTCAGGGCGATAAGAGAAGCTAAAAAAGACGGTATCAAAGTCACAGCGGAAACCTGCCCGCATTATTTTAGTATAACAGAGGATGCCGTAAACGGATATAACACTAACGGCAAGGTAAACCCTCCGCTTAGGACTCAAAAAGACGTTGAAGCCGTAAGAGAAGGGTTAAATGACGACACAATTGACGCTATAGCGACAGACCATGCACCGCATCACAGGGATGATAAGATGTGTGAGTTTGACAGGGCGGCTTTTGGTATCTCAGGATTTGAAACGGCTTTCTCTTTAAGCATACGCCTGGTGCATGATGGGGTGTTGACTCTCAGCCGGTTGATTCGTAAGATGACCTGTGAACCGGCAGCGATACTAAGCATAGATAAAGGAACACTTAGAGAAGGTGGGGACGGTGATATTGTGGTGGTTGATATGGAGGCGACATTTACTGTAGAGAGCGAACGGTTCTTATCTAAAGGTAAAAATACACCATTTTCAGGATGGCAACTCAAGGGGCAGCCGGTACTGACTATAAACCGAGGCAGAGTTACTTACGACAATTTTACAGGGAGACTATGATGCTAAAGGCAACGCTTGTGCTTTCGGATGGTTTGGTTTTTGAGGGAGAGAGTTTCGGACTTGCAGAAGAGGCTATCGGTGAGGTTGTTTTTAATACATCAATGACAGGGTATCAGGAAATTCTCACCGACCCGTCATACAAGGGGCAGTTGGTAGCCATGACATACACGCAGATAGGCAATTACGGGGTTAACCCTGAGGATATAGAGTCAGGTGGTGGGCCAAAGGTTGAGGGATTTATTGTGAAGGAGAATTTCGATTATTACAGCAGTTGGCGCTCAAAGGGCTCTCTTGACAGTTATTTAAAAGACCATCGAATAACAGGCATAAAGGGAATTGACACAAGGGCGCTTACCTCACACCTCAGGGACAACGGCTCTATGATGGGAATAATCGCCACGGCAGATAAGAGTACTGAGGAGTTATACAAAAAAATCAAGGGCAATTCCGGACTACAAGGAATAGATTTAGTAAAAGGGGTGAGTACCAAAGCCAGCTACCGGTGGAACGAAAAACTCTGGGAATGGGGGAAAGAAAAACAACGCAATAGACATTTGTACCAGATAGTGGAGCGCCCGAAACCGAGGGTGGTGGTTTATGATTTCGGCGTAAAATACAACATATTACGGTGTTTATACGATACCGGATTTGACATAACTGTGGTGCCGGCACAGACTTCAGCTGATGATGTACTTGCTATGTCACCGGATGGGATATTTTTAAGTAACGGTCCCGGTGACCCTGAGGCTGTAACATATGCCGCCGAAAATGTTAGAACACTCATCGGCCGAAAGCCGATTTTCGGCATATGTCTGGGGCATCAGATAATAGGACTGGCACTGGGTGGGAAAACATATAAACTTAAGTTTGGCCATCATGGGGGCAACCACCCGGTTAAGGACCTTGCGACGGAAAAAGTGGAGATAACATCCCAAAACCATAACTACTGTGTTGACATTGATTCTCTCAAAGGACAGGTGGAACTTACTCACATTAACCTCTACGACAACACGGCAGAGGGGATGCGGCATCGTGACTACCCGTTGTTTTCCGTGCAATACCACCCTGAGGCCGGCCCAGGGCCAAACGATTCCATGTACCTGTTCAGGAGTTTTATGGAGATGGTTGAGGAAAACCATAATTGAAAGTATGGGTGGTACTCTTACATGCAGAAACATAGAAGGTGGTGTGGAGTTTAAAGTAAAGGTTTAACCACAAGGCGTGACAGAGCAGCTTACCAGCAGTTAATTTACATGGAGACGGTATATTGGATTTATTAAAGATAGCCGGATTAACCCATTACTTTGGAGGGCTCAGGGCTATATCCGACTTTGAACTGGTTGTTAATACCGGTGAGATTTACGGGATAATAGGACCTAACGGCTCGGGCAAAACCACCCTGTTTAATTTAATAACCGGTGTCTATAGGCCGGCATCGGGAAGTATTTTATTTAAAGGAACTGAAATTGCAGGTTTACCCCCTGACAGAATAAACGCTCTTGGAATTGCCAGAACATTTCAAAACATAAGGCTTTTTAACGGTCTCAGTGTGTTAGATAACATTCGGGTGGCCATGTTTGATAAATTTCGATATACCGTAATTGATGCACTGTTTCATATGAAAAAATTTAAAAAAGAGGAAGCGCTGATAACAGAGAGTGCATGGGAGCTGCTCAGGGGTTTTAATCTGGACGGACGGGCGCTTGAACCGGCAGGAGCACTGCCTTATGGCTTAAAGAGGTATCTTGAGATAGTGCGGGCACTTGCCACAGGGCCCTCTTTAGTGCTTCTTGATGAGCCGGCGGCAGGTATGAACCAGGGTGAGATTAACTCTATGATTGAAACTATAAAAAACATCAGAGATGCTTTTAAAGTGGCAGTTGTGGTGATAGAGCATCAGATGAGTTTGATAATGGGAATTTGTGAGCATCTGAAAGTGCTTGATTTTGGGGTTACAATTGCAGAGGGATTGCCCCGGGATGTTAGAAGAGATGCCAAAGTGCTGGAGGCTTATCTGGGCGGAGATGTCAGTGATTAATAAACTAAACGGGAAAACTATTCTGAGTGTAAAGGATTTAAGAGTTTCCTACGGCAACATAAATGCGGTAAACGCAATATCATTTGAGGTCACAGAGGGGCAAATCGTTACACTTATTGGAGCCAACGGAGCAGGTAAAACAACGCTGCTGAGGGCTGTTTCAGGGCTTATCCCCTATACCGGAACCGTGTCATTTTCCGGAGTTGACCTTAAAGGCATACCACCGGAAAAAATCGTATCTCTGGGAATAACACATGTGCCGGAGGGCAGAGCAATATTTGGAAACCTGACAGTTATGGAAAACCTGGAGCTCTCTGCATGGTCTGTAAGGGATAAAAGCATTTTTGACAGCCGTTTGCAACGGATATTTGGGCTTTTCCCAAAACTGCAGGAAAGGAGTAAACAGCAGGGCGGAACTCTTTCCGGCGGTGAGCAGCAGATGCTTGCCATAGGGCGTGCTATTATGACAGGCGGAGCACTTATGCTCCTTGACGAGCCCTCTATGGGACTTTCCCCCCTGCTGGTTAAAGAGATTTTTAAAGTAATTCTGGATATAAACAACTCCGGTAAAACAATAGTACTCGTTGAGCAAAATGCCAACATGGCCCTGCACATAGCCCACTACGGTTACGTGCTTGAAACCGGTAAAATTGCCTTTCACGGCAATAAAGATGCTCTCATGGGTAATCCAAAAATCAAAGAAGCATATCTGGGTGTGTAATTCCAATTCATTTGTCTAACTTTTTGGCTTTGTCACAAGCTCCTGGGCGTCTCCCCTAAAGAGGAATCCCCTGTAAGGGGGAGGTGCCGCTTTCTCTCAGCCGCCTCGTTATACTTCTGACTGCAATTCAGTAACATTTTCATTCTTTAACACCTCATGTACGTTGGTGAATTACAAAAACCTGCTCTGTTTTTTATAATATATTTTAGATTTTTATATCAAGAAAACTACTTCTTTCAACCTGAAACGGCAGTTGTTGGTCACACAAAGCCGGTATTATGGGTTAAAATGTATGAGCTTGAGACGAAACCAGCAGTTTAGCAGCGTGTAAAAATAAGTGGCGGTGCAGGGATTTGAAACACCGTTTTTGTAACTCATTGATATTGTTAGATAATATGCTGGAGTGTAAGTATTAACACTTGAGGTTCTATCCGATTTGTGGACCATGTCGAGGCCCATTATATGAGGCTGAAATTCTTACAGTTAAGAGATGAGGAATAATTTCCTCTTTAG
>JAMOBJ010000054.1 GCA_039908095.1 Nitrospirae bacterium YQR-1 | reverse complement strand
CCAGAAGAGTTCTCGGATGCCTATTCCACTCAAAACCAAAACTTGCAGCGTAGTTGTCAATTGGGACAAAGCGGGGATTGGCCAGAAAGCGCACATCAAAGAGCATGTCCAGATGCTGTGGTGTGCCCAGTTTAAATCCAAAGGAAATCAGGGTTATTTTTAACGATGCTGAAGAGATGCTCCCAAAGAGGGATGTTATGTGGTTTCTCAACTGATGCGGCGTGTATGATGATGTATCTATAATCATCTCGGCCTCATTTCTGAGAGGTTTCAGCAGCGACTCCTCACTGTCCATAGCCATGGCCATGTTGCCGTCAAAGAGTTTCTGCAGGGGATGAGGCCGCCTCGTTTCCTTAAACCGCCTTATCAACACGTCAGTTTCCGACTCTAAAAAAAGTATTTGAAGCGAATAAGTCTTTCTTAAATGTACCAGGATTGACTCTAAGTCTGCAAGAAGGCTCTTTTCCCTGACATCCATCCCAATGGCTATGCGGTCAACCTCAGAGCTTTTGGTTGTTATCTTGACAAAATCATCTATAAGCGAGGGTGGTAAATTATCCACACAAAAGTAGCTGCTGTCCTCTAAAGCCCGCAATGTCACTGTCTTGCCGGCTCCGGACATGCCTGTGACTATTAACACAAAGGTCTTGGAACTCACCGTGTCGGCTCTATTAATCCAAAGTCCCCGTCCTTTCTTCTGTAAATTACATTAACATCCCCTGAGATTTCATTTGTAAAAACGTAAAAGTCTTTATCCAAAAGCTCCATGTTCATGGCAGCCTCATCAGGGTCCATGGGCTTCATGTCAAAGCGTTTTCTTTTGATTATTCTAATTGGGGGTGAGTCATAAGCGGTTGTCTCTGAATGGCTTACATGGCCGGCATGATTGCCGGCTGTCTTTGTGCCGGTCTTTCTCTTTGATGTTAATTTCTCTTTGTATTTTTTAATTTGACGCTCTAGTTTTTCCAGTACCTCGTCTATTGAACTGTACATTTCCGCAGTTATTGACTCTGCCTGAATCAGTACTCCGTTAGACTTTATCAGCACCTCTGCCTTATGCCGGTATTTTTCCACTGTTAAAACCACCATAGCATCACATTCATGAACCAGCATCTTGCCGAATTTCTTTATTTTGTTTTCTGCATAGTCTTTTATTGACTCTGTTATGTCGAAATTACGTCCTGTCATTGTTATGTTCATAGAGCCTCCGGTATGTGTTATTTATCGTTTTGTTTTGCCAGTTTGGTTAAGTTTTTTTCCTTTTTGTATGAGGGGCAATATTTAGCTCCTCCCTGTACTTGGCCAAGGTGCGTCTTGCTATTGTTACGCCCTTGCTGCTGAGAATATCCATTAGTTTCTGGTCTGTCAAAGGATTGGTTTTGTCCTCCTCATCTATGATTTTCTTAATAAGTTCCTTAACTGTTGTTGACGATACTTCACCGTTTAGCCCGGCTATCGAGTTGCTGAAGAAAAACCTGAAAGGAAACACTCCGTGGGCACAGGCAAGGTACTTGTTTGATGTAACTCGGCTTATGTTGCTTTCATGGACTTTGACATCCTCGGCTATGGTCTTAAGGTTAAGTGGTTTGAGGTATTGTATGCCGCCGTCGAAAAAATCCGTCTGGCGTTTTAAGATACTTTCCGTTACACGGTATATCGTACGGTTACGCTCATCAAGGCTCTTTATCAACCATGTGGCTGAGCGGTATTTATCTAAAAGAAATTGCTTCTCTGTTTTATCCAGTACATTTTTACTTTTCAGAAGCTCCCTGTACTTGTTGCTTATCCGCACACGCGGTGTGTATTCATCGTTGAGAATTATTTTGTACTCTTCATCCACCCGCTCCACATACACATCAGGGGTAATGAAAGAAACACTGACATCCGTAAAGTTTCTTGCAGGCTTAGGCTCCAGTCCCTCAATTATCTTAACAGCGACCAATACCTCATCAAGAGTCACTCTGTAACTTCTCGCTATAGCCTGATACCTCTTTCTTTCCAAATCCTCCAGATTATTTCCTGCAATTTTCTCAACCAAAGTGTTCTCAAGTCCTAAATTCCTTATCTGAATCAGCAGACACTCCTTTATATCACGTGCTCCAACCCCTGGAGGGTCAAAGCTCTGTACCAGTTTCAAAGCTTTTTCCACTACAGAGGGTTCCACATCGAGCACCCTTGTCAATTCCTCTACAGTAGCCCGGAGATAACCGTTTTCATCAATATTGCCGATAATCATCTCCGCCACTTCTTTAAGTTTTCCAAAAGCTTCAGACATATCAAGCTGGAGCTTCAGGTGGTCCGTTAAATCCATTGTTTCTGTGAGAAAGGTTTCAAAGCCGGGCTTTTCATCCTCACCGGTATTAAAATACCCAAGGTCACGTCCGTCGCTTCCCCGCTGCTCAAAGTACTCATCAACTGAAAAAGAGGTCAACCCTTCCATGGTTACCTCAGAATCCGTTTTATCGGCATTCCCTGTATGTTCGTTGTGGTCAGTGTTTAACCCGCCGTCGGACTCACCCTGGTACAAATCATCTGTATGTTCCTCAAGAAACGGGTTTTCTATTATTTCCATATTAATTGCCTGTGTAAGCTCAAGCTGGGGCAACTGCAACAGCTTTATCGCCATCTGCAACTGTGGCGTCAGTATCAGCTTTTGTGACAGCCTGGTTTCTAACCTGGTCTCAAGTGCCATTACAGAGTAAAATCCTCTCCCAGATACGCTTGTTTAACGTTACGGTTATTGATAAGCTGCTCCGGTGTGCCCTCATCAAGTACCTCTCCGTGGTTTATGATGTATGCCCTGTCGGTAATAGAAAGCGTGTCTCTGACGTTGTGGTCTGTTATAAGCACCCCCAGTCCCCGATTTTTTAAGTAGGACAGCATCTTTTTTAGTTCTATTATCGCTATAGGGTCTATTCCTGTAAAGGGCTCATCAAAGAGAATAAACACAGGGTCGGTAGCAATGGCACGGGCTATTTCCGTGCGCCTTCTCTCGCCCCCCGAAAGTGTATATGCCATGTTGCCGGCAATATGCGATATGGCAAACTCCTCAAGCACTCTTTGTACTGTATCGGCTGTATCTGCGATACCCTTAATCTCCAGGACAGCCTGTATGTTTTGAGCTACGGTGAGTTTTCTGAAAATCGAGGTATCCTGAGGCAAATATGAAATTCCGCGTCTTGCCCTTACGTACATCGCAAGGGAGCCGATGTCCTCCCCGTTTAGCCGTATTGAGCCGGCATCATGCCTGACAATGCCTGTTAACATGTAAAAAGTGGTAGTCTTGCCGGCACCGTTAGGACCTAAAAGTCCGACTATCTCCCCGGTTTTAAGAGTTAAACTCAGGTTTTGCACTACAGTTTTTTTAGAGTAACTCTTTTTCAATCCTGTTGCCTCTATTGTGTTCATTTATCCTCAAGGTGGGCACGGCTGTTTTCCACGACAGAGCGGTCATCTTTCATGTAGTAGGTCATTTTAGAACCGATTATTTTGTTCTTGCCGTCTATTGCCTCAGGGTTACCGGTAAAGACCACATGTTCATCGGCTCCGCCATAGTAAACGGTTTTGGCGGCTGTTATTACCTTCTCGCCGCGTACAAGCTTTGTGTTGCCCGTTGAGTCTATTTGTTTTATTTTAGACTGGTCATCTGTGTAATAAACAACCATCTTATCTGCATAAAATGTAGTATCCCCCTTTATGGCTTTAACTGACCCTATAAAAGTTGCCGTCTTGTTTTTGTTGTCCGTGCTTAACTGATTACTTGTAATAACAAGGGGTACATTTTTATCACTTTTAAATAATTTCAGAGATGTGGACTCGTTGTCAGAGGGTGGTGCAGCATAAAGGGTGCGACTTGCTGCGGAAAATGCCGTTACTATAAAAAACACCATACAGAGTGCATACGCCTTTATGCTTAAACCGCTTTTATTTTCCATTGAATTTACCATCAGTTATAAACGACTTTAACGTTACCGTTTAGTTTAACAATCTCACCCTTTGATGTGTCAAAAGAATCCGCCCTTACCGTATAGTTCTTTCCGGCAATTGTAACGCCGCTTTCAGAACTAAGCGTCTGGTTTTTAAAGTCAACGGATATGTCCTTTGAAGTTATTTTATAGTCTTTATTGAAAGCCGTTACATCGCCCTCTATCGTTACAGCGTTCTTAGAGAGATTATAAAAACCGCCTTTGGCTTGAACCGTTAAGCCGCTTTCCAGGAAATCCACCTCTATTCCTTCAATTTTTGCATTCTTACGGCTCTCTTCCAACGTTACTTTGTTCACTCTCGCCTCCCAAACACTTTTAGAGCTTGTGCTTCTGTAAATATGCACATTTTCCATCATAGACTCTCCGTGTAGAATTTTAACATTTTTTGTTAAGTCTGTCTCCGTTCTTATCACTGAAATATAAAATATCACTGTTGCCACAATTATTATTACCGGTATAGCATTTTTCATAATTCATTGTATCACGAAATGATGCTTGATTTCAATGCAAAACCCATACCCAATCGAATTATCTATAAAAAAATATTGACTGCTCCTCATTTATACCAAGTTACAGTCAGAAGTAAACGCAGGCGGTTGGGAGCAGGCGACGCCTCCCCTTACAGGGGATTCGGAGCGTACGTTGAGGAGCTTGTGACGATGCCAACAAAGTTAGACGATTGAATGCAACTTGGTATAAGGCGGCTGATACGGAAGTTTCGTATCAGGCTATCTTCTTAATCACTCTACAAAACCGGTTAGAAAGCTCTCATATTTTTGTGCAATACTATCCCAGAGGAATTTAGAAGCATATGTGCGGCCACGGTTTCCAAGTGTTTGTCGAAGGGATTGGTCATTAATAAGCAGCTCAAGCTTATTGGCCAAAGATTCGGAGTTTTGCGATCTAAAGGTCAGCCCGATTTCATTTTCCGAGACATACGACAACTCATCCACATCGCTTACGATAACCGGCTTAGCGCACGCCGCCGCCTCTACAATACTGACCGGCTGCGATTCATGCCGTGAAGGCAGCACCACCAGCATCGCCTCCTGCAGCAGCTTTATTTTCTCCGGTCCGGTTACAAAACCCACATACTGAATCCGCTGCCTGAGCTTCTGGCTCTGCTTTGCTATCAACAATGAGGCATTATCAAACTCATAACCAGCCAGTTTTATTGTTATCTCCGGGTACTTATCCGCTATTTCATGAAACGCCCTCATCAGGATATCCAACCCCTTGGTGTAGATGTCTATGCGGCTAAAAAAAAGCACATACGGCTTCTCTGTGGGTTCTGTCTCCAACAATTCCTGATTTACCCCGTTAGGGATAACCGTGCTGATTGCATTTCTCATCGAAATATTGGACATCACCTTGCGTCTTGTCACCTCAGAGACAAACAGAAGCCTGTCGTAGAGGCTCGGATAAAAACTCTCCACACTGAACATCGGTATTGAATACAATGGGCTGAATTTATTGAAAGAGTGCTTTTCCAATATCCCCTGCACCTGAAGCACCACAGGTGTGGAGGTCAAAAATTTAGTAAAAAAAGGGGTTGACGGAAGGAAGTTCTCAACAATTATGTCGAAACTCCCTCCCCATTTTTTTATATAACGCCCTGCCTTAAACGTATAAGCAATGACGCTCTTAGTGAGATTATCATTTTCTGTACCGGCAAAGATATGTGAAAGGCCGCTTTTTATCCCGTCCTTCGCTCCCTTGTATTTCATACACAAGAGGGTTATCTCATGTCTGTCTGTGAGCCTGCTGTATATCTCGTATGCTCTGACGCCGGCACCTCCAAAACCAAAAGGACTATCCTCACTCTCATATATTATCTGTAGTATCCTCACCTAAACACCGTCCCTCTGTATTTACTAGACCCCAAAGGCAATTCAATGCTTCATCATCAAATCACTACCATGTAATAACTTTATCACTTGAGACTATTTTGTCAATGATGTCATCATAGTTTTTGTCTTTTCTAAGGTCAACGACTGTTACCTCTGCATGTTTTTTATGTACTTCCATAAAGGTTTTCGCCGTTTCGCTTGCATCCTGTTTTAATATATATAGTACCTTCATTTATCCTCCGAATTAATAGGCTAATATGTTGTCATATTCCAGAAGTTTCTTTGCAACATCTTCCGTTGACATATATTTAATGTCGTCATAGTCTTTTATGTTTGTAAAGAGAGTCATATCCATTTCTTTTATCATTTCGAGGTTCATGTCGTTCTCCTCGTTGGAGACAATCTTATTATCCAAAATGAACACCTCTACGATGTCATCCATAACAGTGATACCCACACTCATTCTCAATGCCTCTCCTTGTCTGTCCCTCACTAACACCGCTATTTTCTTAGCCATTTATTCCCTCCGTCTCTTGTTATCTTATATTACCAAAACCTTATCGGCATCCTGATTCATCACTGAGTTCTGATACTGGCTCCCTGCAGTGCAGCCCTCAGGTATCATCCCCTCTGTTATATCCCTGAGTTTGGCGCTGTGGTCACATAAACTCATCGTAACTCCGGGGATGTCCTTCAGTGCCACGACGTCCTTACTCTGGCTATGCCGTGCCCCGTCATCCATCATAAACAATATAACCTGATGGCCCTTATTAACCGCCGCCTTAGTCAATCCTATAATGTCCTGGCTAAAGCCGTCCCGCGTAATCAGCAGACCTATGGTCATTTACCGTTACCTCCTTGTTTAAATTATTTTTATTACAAGATGTCATACTATTTACTCAGTGTTATTTCCTTTTTTATCACCATGATTGCTTTGTCGTTTAAGCCTTCTTTTGAAATATTGTATTTCTCTATCGCAGCGGCAGGAAACAATCTGTACATCAGATAAACATCAGCCGATTTAACATCCCCTCCGGTTATCGCATATGTAAGGAGACGCTCCTCAGCGGCTTTAAGCCTTGTATCATATGCCACAGCATCGGCCTTCCACGCCGGCACTCCAACTTTGTCACCACCCTTAAAAGCCTTACTAAATACGGACTGTTTATCATCCGCCACAGGGTTTTCCTTTATATTGGTCCAAAGAGCCTTACCTGCAGAGTCTCTGAAGGTGACTTTTATGTAGGCAACCCTCATAGGCATAGTTGACGGAAAGGCATGTACCATGTTGTTTTTTATCTTAACCTGAAGGTTTTTACCGTCGGACTTTACATCTATGGATACCGCCTTTTTTAACATCTCCTCGTCATGTCCGCCTGATATGTTGTGAGAGACGTGTTCAGTTGCCTTTGAGCCAAGTGCAGGTGCGCCGTCAACTTTTTGCATATGGCATGTCAGGCAGTTTCCTGTCCCCTCCTCTTTCATCGCACAGAGGGTGACATTTTTAGAATTTACCAGAAAGCCATGGCAGCCCATACACAAACCACCGTCTGAAAACATAGGGTTGGAGGCCGACTTGTGGGGCGCCTTATCCCCGGGTTTGCTTACAAGAAAACTTCCATCCTTGTTTATAACACAGACGTTTCTGTCTTTACCGATTACCGTGTTTTCTATCCTGTGGCAAAACGTACAACCCACTCCGTCCTGCTCAAGGAGTTTTTTATCATCCGGCTTAACCTTTCCGCTGATTATATCCTGAAGGTTGTCTGCCATAGGCATATGACAGGTGGCACAGGTATAGCCAACCTCTTTTTTTTCTTTTTGCATATCATCCACATATGCATTATACATGGCTGCATGGGCACTGTTTTTATGCAGTGAGGATTTGCCGTGCATTGAGCCCGCCCACTCTTTAAATATGGCGGGATGGCAGGCCGAGCACTTCTGTGAGGACATAAAAGGCTCCGCTCCCTCCGGAATCTCATGGGTAAAGCCCAAAGCGCTAAACAGCAAAAGCACCATTGCTATAAGCTGCATCTTCATTATATATCTCATCTTACCTCCGGTTATTCATTTTTTTACTACACTTTAAGTCCGGAAAGACTCACGCTCCGCTATTATCTCATAAACTGTGTGAAAAGATAAATCCCTCAGACATTGTATTGTATTACATTTTTTCTTAAAACATGGCATACAGCTAAGTGTCTGTCGTATGACAGTGCTGTTTGTACCATAAGGGCCGGTTCTTTTAGGCTCTGTAGGGCCGATAATTGCGTAAACCCATACGTTTAAAGCCGCCGCTGTATGCATTGGGCCTGTGTCGTTTGATACCACAAATTTAGCTTGTGAAATAATCCACGGAATATCGGCAAGTTTGGTTTTTCCTGCAAGGCTAATGGCTTTACCCTTAGAGGAGCTTACAATCTCCTCAGCCGCCGGTATGTCTCCGGTTGAGCCTAATATTACAGTGGCAACAGGCAGCAGTGCCGAGAGCCTGCCGAAATGTGATGCAGGCCATCGCTTTGTTATCCATCTTGCCCCGGGCACAGTTACAGCATACTCTGTGGGAAGTTCATCCATTACCCCGGGACGCTCTTTACTAAAATACAGCGGAAAGGTCACTTTTTTTGAAATTTCACAACCCATAGCATGTGCCACTTTGAGGTATCTGTCAACTGCATGGACGTCCTTTCCGCCCTCAACCAGATGGTTATAAAAAAGCGGGCTGCCCTCCCGCGCCTCTTTAAAACCAATTACATTATTACATCCACTAAGCCGGGCAATGAGCCCGCTTCGCAAAAGTCCCTGCAAGTCCACAACGAGAGTATATTTCTGAGCCGACAGATTTGTCCTCAGAGTGCGCAGCTCATTAATGGTAGCAGCCACCTTCCACGGATTTTTCCATGTGTCTTTTTCGATTACCCACATACGGTCTATCATTGGATGACCCTCAAGCATACCCTTAAGTGAGCCGGCAATTACCCAGTGGAGTTCCGAATCAGGATATGTATCCCTTAGAGCTTGCAAAAACGGCAGCGAATGAATCACATCACCATATGAGCCTGGTTTTATTATTAGTATTTTTTTATGCAAAGATTTATGCTCCGCTTTACTCACTCAATTATACATTATCCGAGCATAATTAATGCTACAATACATCATTGCTTTTTTAAAGATTATGAGTTAAAAAGGAAAAATAGTATGAGCGCTGAGTATGAAACGATTTCAGACAAAGCAAGGCCGGTAAGACTTCTTATTCTGGATGTTGACGGGGTGCTTACAGACGGTAAAATAACGTTTGACGGTGACGGCCGTGAAATAAAAAGTTTTAATGTCAGAGACGGTCACGGAATAGTTCTCTTCAGGGAGATGGTTGGCCATGTTGCAATAATTACCGGCAGGGTCTCAGAGGCTGTCCTTAAGCGCGCAAAAGAGCTTGGAATCAACGATGTTTATCAAAAGTGCAAGGACAAGGTTAAGCCGTATGAGGAATTAAAAGCCAAATATAACCTGAGGGATGAAGAGTGTGCCTACGTTGGGGATGACATCGTGGATATCCCGTTGCTAAGGCGGGTTGGATTTAGTGTAACAGTTTGTGATGGGGCGGCGGAGGCCATGGCTGTTTCCTCTTACGTTACCGGAAGTACCGGTGGTAACGGGGCGGTGCGTGAAGTGTGCGAGGTAATACTTAAAGCAAAAGGCCTCTGGGATAAAATTATTGCGGCTCTAGTTTAAGGATTTTTGTATATTGTTTTAAATGCCTATGCAGTTAACTCCGGCAGAGGGTTTGCTGTATTCTGAGAAGAAAGGTTTCTATGTTTTTTCCTGACTTTATCACTTTAGAGAGCTAACATGCTGAAATAAAAGGAAAAAGCTAAAAAGCAGGGCACTACATTCTCCTAATCTCCGCCCCCTTATTTCTTGCCGTTTCTTACTCTCTACTACGCTCGAAGTGATAAAGTCGGGATAAAATATTGTTTACAACAGGACACTGCCTATAGTTTAATCATGGTTTACAATATAATTTTCTTTCCCATATATTCTACTTCAAAGAAAAAAGTTATTCTTAAAAATTGATGGATCTAAATCAACTTAAATCTCGATTCCCGAAATCCGATATAGAAAATCGAGTTCCCCCCCAAAAGTGGTTTTAGAGGAGAAATTTCAGATTATAGTAAACCTATGCATTTTGTTCCACTATAAAAAGTTTATTTTTTCATCAACAATACTAAAATCAATATGGATTTTCATCATTTTATATAT
>JAMOBJ010000053.1 GCA_039908095.1 Nitrospirae bacterium YQR-1 | reverse complement strand
CACTCTCTCTTACATCAATTGTTATAGGCATCTTTTTTACCTCCTCACTTACTTTCTGTGATAGTTTCCGAAATTCAGCCAGATTCAGTAATTTTACAAAATAATCGTTTCTGGTTTTTGTCGGTAATGCAGATAATTTCTCTACAATTTTAGATATCGTGGCATCTATATTCTCTGATTTGCATAAAAGAGCCAACACTATATCCTCAGGCTTGCAGCTCTTTAATAATTCTGAGCAGTCTATGTCTCCGATATCAATTATCTCATAGAAATAGGTTCCTACCGTGGTCTTCATGTTGTGAGGCTTATTGCCTACATATAAAACAATTTGCCTGGGTAATACCCCAAACTGGCTAAAAATCAGGGCAGAGTAAAGATACATCCGCATCAACATCGTACTGTCGTTAGTGCTCTGAATTTCGATGTGTAAAATACTGCCATCAGGCAGCTCTACAATCAAGTCAGGAAACCGATACTGAATATCAACAAGTGCTACATCAAGAAATTTCCCCGTATCAAATCCGGTTAAAAATTTAAGTAACCCAACCGGTATATCCTTAAATAGTTTTCTTAATGTTAAGTCAAGTTGCTGATGCATCCCCGCCTCTTTATCTCTTAATATAAATCGACTACGATAACTTAAAATAACATAACTGGAGTGATTGTGTGTCATTTTTGTTTTGCTAAAAACCGGACATTTTCACTTTTCTATTACACTGAGCCACCCGAAATCCGATATAATTTTCTGCTCAAAATCCACTTTTAGCGGGCTATCGGTTTTTCTATATCGGATTTCGGGTCAAATTTATTTATAGACTTTTTTACTCAAATATAGTACACTTAACAAGATGCTCAAGTTTTTTTACCTGATTGTTTTTATGCTGTTTCCATCTGTCTGTTATGCTTGGGGGCCTTTGACCCATACGTATCTGGCAAATGAAGTATTGTTTTTTTCATTTCTTCTGCCGCCCGCTGTCAGCGCTGTGATTAATCGTTTTAAAGAAGATTTTCTCTATGGCAACATAATAGCAGATATAGTGTTGGGGAAAAAGTATCTGCCGCAGGAAAAGAGTTCCCATTCGTGGGATTTCGGTTTCAGACTTATTGAGGGAGCTAAAACCTCACAACAAAAGGCTTTTGCATGTGGGTACCTTTCCCATCTTGCAGCAGACACCGTTGCCCACGATATTTTGACCAGAGAAAGTAAAAATATAGAACATACCCTCTATGAACTCAAAGCAGACAGCTTTATCAACAGAAAGTACTGGCTTCAGGCTGTAGCTATTAAAAAGAGTGTGCAAAAGCGCAATGATCTTTTTTTAGAGAATTCTATTTGTAAACTATTTTTGTCTTTTAAGATAAATAAGAGGATTTACAAAAGCCTTCTTTTTATGTCGCTACTTGCTACAGGCGGGGTTATAAATATTGTAGAGGGCCATATGCCTTATTCATACACGCCTCCGCGTCATATGATTGAAGAGCTTATTGAGGAGTCCCTCAGGCGCATAATAGATATTTTAAAACACGGCAAAAGCTCAAAAATAGCCGATATAAAACCATCCGGTGATATAAAACACGGAAAACTCTACAAAAGCCTTTTTTTGTAAGATGACTAATCCGGTTTAGAATTGGTATAAAAACTGTAAAGATGCCGGATATGTTAGGAAGAGTTGGGTTGATTTCTGTATCAACCGCCATAAGTCTGATTAATTCCGCTAAATACGCTGTTACTGATGTCGAAATTGTTGGGCTTGAAAATGCAGCCGGACGCATTACGGCGGCAGATATTATATCCGGTGAGGATTTGCCGGCTTTTTTACGTTCTACAATGGATGGTTTTGCCCTAAACAGTGCTGATACCTTTGGTGCCTCGGAGTCAATCCCTGCTTATTTTAATGTAAAACATGAGGTTTTGATGGGTAAGTTGCCGGATTTCATATTAAAACCTGCTGAGGCAGCTAAAATCCCCACCGGTGGAACGCTTCCCGAGGGCGCTGATTCCGTCTTAATGCTTGAGCATACCCAGAAATTAGACGATGAAACTATAGAGGTGGTAAAATCAGTTGCACCGGGTGAAAATGTGATATCAAAAGGTGATGACGTAAGAGCCTGGGAAGTTATTTTCCAAAAAGGGCATATGCTAAGACCACAGGATACCGGAGTGTTGGCTGCATTAGGGATTACCCTTGTCAGTGTGCACAAACTGCCGGTTGTTGCCATTATCTCAACAGGGGATGAAATCGTATCTCCCAAAGACAGCATTAATCCTGGGCAGGTGCGGGATATTAACACATACACACTGACGGCCCTTGTGAGAGCGCATGGGGGGGAGCCGGTAATAATGGGGATTTTCAGAGATGATTATGACACAATAAGAGAGGCTGTGCAGAAAGCGCTCAATTGCGCCGATATGGTTTTAATAACAGGGGGAAGTTCGGTGGGAACTATGGATATGACGCCTGATATTATAAATTCATTTGGAGCACCGGGGGTCATATTTCACGGGGTAGCCATAAAACCCGGGAAACCTGCTATTTTTGGTATGGCAAACGGTAAACCGGTGTTTGGTCTGCCCGGGCATCCATCGGCTGTTATGGTTGCTTTTGATGTATTTGTTAGGCGGGTTTTAAGGAGAAAACTCTCCGGTTTAACAGAGAATGGTATTTCTGAGGAGTATGCAGGTAAGATAAGAGCCCGCATAGGAAAAAACATATCATCTTTACCCGGCAGAGAGGACCACATATGGGTAAAGATGGAAAATCGGGACGGTGAGCTTTGGGCGATACCGGTTTTAGGTAAATCCGGCCTGATTGCCACAATGGCCAAAGCAGACGGGGTTATTGTTGTGGGCTCTGACAAAAGGGGAATCTCAGAGGGCGACACTGTAGAGATCAGACTTTTTCAGAAATAATGCAATTTGGTATAAATCACCTTACTTGTCCTTTTTTTCCCCTTCATTTACAAAATCTATAATACCTTTAGCGGCACGGCGGCCTTTGCTCATAGCGTGGATGACGGTAGTAAACGCCCATGAGCTTTTAGATATATCGCCACCGGCAAAGACGCCCGGGATGGAGGTCATTTGGGTATCGTCATCTACGGGGATGTAGCCGTTTTTATCGAGTTTTAGGTGCGGGGTGGTTTTTCCGATAATGGGATTAGCCATTGTACCGAGAGCATATATGACAGTGTCAACATCGAGGGTGAACTCTGAGCCTTCTATAGGGCTTACAGTGAGGCGGCCTTTGTTGTCGGGTTGTCCTTGTGTAAGTTTAATGCACTGCATTCCCTTAATCCAGCCATCCGGGGTGCCTGTGATTTCAACGGGGGCGGTTAACCATATAAATTGAATGCCCTCTTCCATGGCATGTTTAATCTCTTCCTTACGGGCAGGGCTTTCATTAACCGTTCTCCTGTAAACAATATAGACATTTTTAGTGTTAAGCCTGAGAGCGACCCTTGCGGCGTCCATTGCAGTGTTACCACAGCCAATTACGGCTATGTTGTGCCCGATGCCGACCGGAGTTGCGTGATTAGGAAAATCATAGCCGTGCATGAGATTAACACGTGTTAAAAACTCATTGGCGCTCATAACGCCGTTTAAGAATTCACCCTTTATGCCGGGGCTCTGTGGATAGCCGGCGCCGGTTCCAATAAATACGGCGTCAAAGTGGTGTTTGTGCATTAAATCTTCAATTGTGTGTGTCTTGCCGATTATCTTATTGGTTTCAATTCTAACGCCAAGGGTTTTGAGGTTCTCTATTTCTTTTAAGACAATCCCTTTGGGCAAGCGAAACTCAGGGATTCCATACATTAAAACGCCCCCGGGTAAGTGAAGCGCTTCAAAGATTACAACCTCAAAGCCGGCTTTTGCCAAATCAGAGGCACAGGCAAGCCCTGAGGGACCTGAACCTATGATGGCTGCACGCTTCCCAATGCGCTTTATTTCAGAGTTATCTTTCCAATCGTTTTTCATTGCAATGTCACCGACGAAACGTTCCAGTGTTCCGATGGCTACAGGTGCATGTTTTTTCCCAACCAAACACTTTGCCTCACATTGCACCTCCTGTGGACACACCCTGCCACAAATTGACGGAAAAAGGTTAGCCTCTGTTATTATCCTATAGGCAACCTCGTACCGATGCTTTGTAACGGCATTTATAAATCCCTTTATATTGATATTAACCGGACAGCCTGTTATGCAGGCTGGCTTTTTGCACTGAAGACAACGATTTGCCTCTGAATGGGCGGCCTTCTCATCATAGCCGGTGACAACCTCCAGAAAGTTTTTACGGCGTACTTTTGCATCCTGGTGTCCTGCCTCCGTCCTGTGGGGATTAATTGTGTTGATATTTTTCGGCTTTTCTTCTTCTACAATATTATATGTCACTGTGAGCTGTCGAACCTCTTGAGCGCTATTTTCTCGTATTTATCGAAACGCCTTTGCCGGATAAGCAATTCATCGAAATTAACAATATGGCCGTCCATATCGGGGCCGTCTATACAGGCAAATTTAACCTCATTGCCGACACTAACCCTGCAACTGCCGCACATACCGGTGCCGTCAACCATTATCGGGTTTAAAGAGACGATGGTTTTTACTCCAAATGGCCGCGTTACCTCAGCACATGCCCGCATCATAACAAGCGGACCGATTGCTATAACCAGATTAACCCCTCCGTGACTTACAAGCCTTTTAAGAGGCTCGGTTACTAAGCCTTTTTCACCATAAGAGCCGTCATCGGTGGTTACAATCAATTCATCTGAAAAATACCTGAAACGCTCTTCCCAAAAAACTATTTCCTTAGACCTGAACCCTACTATTGATATGGTGTGGTTCCCTGCTTCTTTAAAGGCACGCAACTGAGGATATACAGGGGCTACCCCTAAGCCCCCTCCCACCATTACTACGGTTCCGAATTTCATGATATGTGAGGCCTCACCCAGCGGTCCTGCCACATTTAAAATGGAATCACCCGGTTCGTATGAGGTCATCTCTTTAGAGGTTTTCCCAACCACCTGAATAACGAGAGTAATTGTACCCCTGCCGGTATTATAATCGGCTATGGTCAGGGGGATGCGCTCTGAGGTGCTGCTGTGATGGACTATAACAAACTGCCCGGGTCTGGATGCCTGTGCTATATCGGGCGCCTCTATCTCCCACATATAAGTGGTTGGAGAGAATATCTCTTTCCTAATTATTTTATACATCGTTTATGCCAATTCCTGTTGCAGCTCTATTATACTAAAATCAGATAGATATATTTCATGTTTTATTAAATTATTTTTTATTTTTTTGTTTTACTTTGTCAAATGGGGTTTTTTGTGCAATTTAAGGTTGACAACTTTATTAGTTTTAATTTATCATTTAGTTTAATCATTAAAAACTTAAGGTGGAGCAAATGAAAACCAGATATGTTACGAAAGATGAGGCAGATAGAAAGTGGTATGTGGCTGATGTCGGGGGCAAAATTCTTGGCAGGGTGGCAGCTAAAATAGCGGTATATTTAAGGGGTAAGCATAAGCCTTCCTTTACACCGAATGCCGACACCGGTGATTTTGTCGTGGTGGTTAATGCTGAGAAAGTAAAGCTTACAGGTAATAAGTTAAACGATAAGATATACTACCACCACAGCACCTACATAGGCGGCATTAAGGCTGAAGCGGCAAAAGACCGTATAAAGAGGCAACCTGGGGCTATGTTAAGAGATGCCGTGTGGGGAATGCTGCCCAAAAACAGGCTTGGCCGTGCGCTTATAAAAAAACTTAAGGTTTACGCAGGCGGTGTGCATCCGCATTCCGCACAGAAGCCTGAACTTTTAAACTTATAGTATAAGGAGACACAAAAGATGGCAGATATAAAGTATGCGGCTACCGGTAAGAGGAAGACCTCTGTAGCCCGTGTCATTTTAAAGAAAGGAACCGGAGAGATTACAGTTAACTCAAGGACTTTTGAGAACTACTTTTCCAGAGAGACACTGAGAATGATAATAAAACAGCCGCTGGAAATCACCGGCATGGTCGGCAAGTTTGATGTGCAGGCAAAGGTTACCGGCGGGGGCCCGGCAGGGCAGGCCGGTGCGGTACGACACGGTATTACAATAGCCCTGATGAAGTCCGATTCGGATTTGAGACCTAAACTTAAAAAAGAAGGTCTTGTCACAAGAGACCCCAGAGAGAAGGAAAGAAAGAAATACGGCCAGAAGGGCGCAAGAAAACGCTTCCAGTTCTCTAAGAGATAATGTTACATGTTGTAATCTGCGGAGCCAGTGGATACACCGGCGCAGAGCTTTTAAGGTTGCTTGGCAATCATCCTGATGCCGGTGTAGTGGCGGCAACATCAGAAAAGTCAGCCGGCAAACCTGCTACTGATTTGTTCCCGCATTTATTACGTTTTCGTGGGTTAATATTAGAACCTCTCAACATGGAAGCCCTTATAGATAAGGGCGACGTGTTTTTCCTTGCCCTACCTCACGGAGCCTCTCAGGAGGCGGTGAATTTTTTATTTGAACGGGGTAAGCGGATTATAGATTTATCGGCTGATTTCAGGCTCAGAGACCCGGTTGTTTACGAAAAATGGTATAAAGAAAAACATAATTATCATAGAGCTCTGTCATCTGCCGTTTACGGGCTTCCTGAGCTTTATAGAGAATCTATAAAAGAGGCACAGCTTATTGCCAATCCAGGGTGTTATCCTACATCGGCAGTTTTAGCTCTGTACCCTGCCCTTAAGCAAGACATTGTCAGTACTACAGATATAGTGATTGATTCTAAGTCGGGGGTTTCAGGGGCGGGACGTAAGGCTGACCTTGCCTTTTCCTTCTGTGAGGTCAACAATGGGTTTAAAGCCTACGGTGTGAGTACGCACAGACACACGCCGGAGATAGAGCAGGAGCTTTCAGCCATAACGGCCTCCGATGTAAGGATAAACTTCACCCCTCACCTTATCCCCGTAAATCGCGGGATGTTGAGCACAGTGTATGCAAAGCTTAAAAAGGATATATCCATTGACGAGGTGATGGAGCTTTATAACGAGACATTTAAGGATGAGCCGTTTGTAAGGGTGCTTCAAAAGGGGATGTTTCCGGATACACGGCACGTAGCCGGGTCTAATTATTGCAACATAGGGCTGTCAATAAATGCCAATAAGACGCTGATTGTAGTATCTGCAATTGATAATCTCCTAAAGGGGGCCTCCGGTCAGGCTGTTCAAAATATGAATATAATGTTTGGCTTTAAAGAAACAACCGCACTGGATAGCTTATCCCCGGTTATGCCCTAGTTGCCTGTATTCCAGGAGCTCTTTACAAAACAAGGCTACGTACATACCAGGTTGCATTCAATCGTCTAACTTCGTTGGCTTCGTCAAAAGTTCCTCAACGTACTAAACAGTACGCCTGCGTTGCTTTCTCCTTGCCGCCTGTGTTTTACTTCTGACTGCAACCTGGTATCAAACCATGCTATACCAATTGGTACTACTCCTTCTTTTTCATCAATACAAGCTGATTCAAAATGATAAGGAAAATCCCTATGGTTAATGCCGAATCGGCAACATTAAACGCAGGCCAGTGGTAGTTGCCTATATGGCAGTCAAGGAAATCAACCACGCTGCCCCGAATTATCCGGTCAAAGAGATTTCCCGCCGCTCCCCCTAAAAGCAGTGCATATGAAAGGGTTTCTTTTTTGCCGGACTTAATCAGCAATACCACTATCACCACAAGCGCTATCAGCGTTATAGTTATAAAAATCGGATTGCCAAGACTCTGAAACATGCTGAAAGCTGAACCACGGTTTCTTACACTGACTATATTAAAAAATGAAAAAACCGGAACTACCTCATAGAGGGTAAGTTTCACGGTTATCAGATATTTAGTGAGCTGATCGAATATAAAAACACACAGCGATACCAAAAAGTATGGTGACCGTTCTTTAAATAATCCCATTTGTCAGAAGTTAAAACATTGTGGAAGTTTATTAGTTAAGCACATCATGGCAACGGTTGCAAATCTCCGGTGTATCGATAATCGTTCCTACCGTCTCACTATAGTTCCAACACCTCTGGCACTTCAGCCCATCCGCTTTCAGAACCTTTACGGCAAGCCCCTTAATATCATCACTCATAAAGCAACTGTTGTCAATCTCAGAGCCATCATATTTATGCAGGAAAGCCTGAGAGACAATAAACAGTGTCGGCAGAAAACTCTCATATGCTTTAAGCAATGAATACAAGCTGTTATCGGCATAAATGAGAAGTTTTGCTTCAAGTGCGTTACCAATGAATTTCTCCTGTCTTTTAAGTTCAAGCGCTTTGTTGGCTACATCTCTAACACTAATTAACTTAGCCCAGCGCTCCTCAATCTTCTCATTCAAAAATACGCCGTCAACTACCGGAAATGATGTAAGAAACACGCTTTCCTCAGGACACATCGTAGCCCCTGCCTTTGATTTCCTCAGTGACTGCCAAACCTCCTCTGCTGTAAAGGAAAGAATCGGCGCCATCAAACGTGCCATAGATGATACTATCTGAAGCATTACCCACTGGGCTGAGCGCCTCTCTGTTGAGTCCTTTTTAAATGTATAAACCCTGTCTTTTAAAATGTCCAGATAAAATGAGCTCATATCCACTATGCAGAAATTATGTAAAGTGTGATAGACCTCGTGAAACTCAAAGCTCTCATAGGAGGTAGTTACCACCTTTTTCAACTGCTCAAGCCGGGACATCGCCCACTGGTCTGCTTCCAACAGGGATTTACTCATATCAGCGCCGTCAAAGTCTGATATATTACCCAGCAGAAATCGTGCGGTGTTGCGAATCTTTCGGTAAGCCTCGGTAAGCCGTGCCATTATCTCATTTGAAATTCGCACGTCATTTCTGTAGTCCTCGGCAGAGCTCCAAAGCCTCAGAATTTCGGCTCCGCTTTTATTAATTACTTCATCGGGGGAGATCACGTTGCCAAGGGATTTGGACATCTTCTTGCCCTTGCCGTCAACAACAAAACCGTGGGTTAAAACTGTACGAAAGGGGGCCTTGCCACGGGTGGCTGTTGCTGCAATAAGTGAGCTTTGAAACCACCCTCTGTGCTGGTCACTGCCCTCAAGATACATATCAGCAGGCCACGCCAGCCCCTTTACATTTTCTAAAACCGCAGCATGACTGACTCCTGAGTCAAACCATACATCCAGTATGTCGGTTTCCTTCTTAAATGAACCATGTCCGCACTTCTTACATGCATAACCGGCAGGCAAAAACCCCTCAGGGTTTATATCAAACCAAATATCGGAACTTTTCTCGCTAAAAATTTTGACAATCCGATCAAGGATTTCCGGCTCAGTTACAGGTTCAGAGCACTCTTTACACAAAAACACAGCAATCGGCACACCCCATGTGCGCTGCCTGGATATACACCAGTCAGGGCGATTTTTCATCGTTCCCACTATTCTGTCTTTTCCCCAGCCCGGCACCCACTGCACAGTGTCTATCTCTTTCAGACAGCGTTGTTTAAGATTACCGGCATCCATTGAGATAAACCACTGCTCGGTAGCTCTGAATATCACCGGTTTTTTGCATCTCCAACAGTGTGGGTAGGAGTGAGTTATATCAGAGGCATGTATTAAAGAGCCGTTTTGACGAAGATGCTCTATGATTTCCGCATTTGCTGCAAATACAAACTTACCTTGCAGAAATCCGGCGCTTTTTGTGAATTTCCCTGTATCGTCAACCGGTACATATATCTCGAGAGCGTTTTTTAGCCCGGCCCGATAGTCATCCTCACCATGCCCCGGCGCTATATGGACAATGCCTGTGCCGTCTGTAACCGTTACGAAATCACCGGTTATTACGGTTGAAAGCCTCTCTATAAAAGGATGATGAGCTTGAAGGCCTGCTAATTCAGAGCCTGTTACAGATTTTTGCACTTTGCCTGTAAGTCCTGTTTCCCCTGCAATTTTTTCGATAAGTTCCATTGCCACGATGTAGAATTGTTCATTGTTTTCAAGGACAGCGTATTTAACATCTGGGTCAACGGCAAGGGCTAAATTAGCTGGAAGTGTCCACGGTGTGGTTGTCCAGATTACAATATAAATATCCTTATTTTTAAGGTCAAGTTTTTCGGTACTATCTCCTGTAAGTTTAAATTTTACGTAAATTGAGGGTGATTGCTTCTCAGCATACTCAACCTCGGCCTCAGCCAGAGCTGTTATACATGATGAGCACCAGTGGACGGGTTTTCGTCCTCTATAGACATATCCGTTTTTCAGAAACTTGAAAAACTCCCCGACTATTGCCGCCTCATAACCATATGTCATTGTTATGTAGGGGTTAAACCAATCGCCAAGTCCGCCAAGCCTCATAAACTCATCCCGCTGGATATCAATGAATTTACCGGCATATTCCCTGCAAAGTTTTCTCTTTTGTTGTATGGTAATTTCGTGTTTCTTGCTTCCGAGGTTTTTGTCAACCTGAAGTTCGATGGGAAGACCGTGGCAGTCCCAGCCCGGCACATATGGGCTAAAGTTTCCTTTCATGGAATTAAACTTAACAATTATATCTTTAAGAATTTTATTTAAGGCGTGTCCTATATGGATGTGTCCGTTAGCGTAGGGTGGGCCGTCATGAAGGATATAAGGTGGATTCCCTGAGTTTTTCTTCAACATTTTATTATAAAGACCGGTTTCTTTCCAGAGAGTAAGAAATTCAAGTTCTCTCTTTGAGAGGTTGGCTTTCATCGGAAAGTCCGTCTCAGGTAAATTGAGCGTATCTTTATAATCCGTTGCCATAACTTTGGATTCTAACCTACAGACTGTTTTTATGTCAAGAAATAAAAAGATATCCGGAAAACCGACATAGAGGTAAGCAAAACGAGTAAAGGAGTTAAATTAAAGGAGATAATAAGAAGTAATACCAAGTTGCCTGTTCCCAGCTGCCTGTGATATACTTAATAAATGCAGCTTGGTATGAAATATATTCCTGTTTAAATTAAATTCGCATGATGTTAGCTATGATAGAGGAGGAGGATACCAATGCGATGGAGAAGCGTTACACTTAATATTCTCGATGAGCAAAGGAAAATTTTAAAAGAACTCGGCTTGCAGTTTGCCGGAGAGATAGAAAACAGGGGGACAGCTGATAAAAAAATCCTTGAACCGCTAAAAGAAGAGCTTTCATACATCATCAACTCCAACTCTGAGGTCAAAGCCATTGTCAAAGATGCACTTGCAACCGGCAATCATTACACTCTGCGGCTCATTGACTTCGACAGCGAAATCCTGAACCTCCCGTGGTCAATGGCTGAGGAATCAGAGACAGACACTCCGCTAGGCAGTATCGAAAGCCTCCATATATTAAAGACGCCGGCTGCTGTAATTGATAAAAACTTATCAGATTTTACACCGCATATAGCGGCACCGTTAAAAATCCTGATTATGATTTCCTCCCCGCTTGATTTGGATTACAAATCACGGCTTTCATACGAACAAGAAGAGTATGATATACTGAAAGCCTTCGAGCCGCTTCTTAAAACCGGCCATGTCGAAATAGACTACACAGACGACGGTTGAAAAGTCTCCAGATTGTCAAACACCAAAACCGGATTAGATTCTTTTGTAAAAGCTCTTAATAAAGCATTAAGCCTGTCTAATGGTTCTCGAATTGACTTTGCAGAAATTGTCAAATTAATCAATGCAATTTCACCGGTATCTGTCATCGCACTTTCAATAGTTTTTATAACATCGTCAATTGTATTCACCTTATCAGTGATAATAACCGGAACCGTTTTAGCCGGATTTTTACTAACCGCCCGTTGAACCATATATTCAGCCATTGTGCTTTTACCAACCCCGCCCTGGC
>JAMOBJ010000052.1 GCA_039908095.1 Nitrospirae bacterium YQR-1 | reverse complement strand
GAATGACAAAAGGAGGATTTTCTTTTTTCTGTCATTCCGAGCGAAAGCCGGAATCCAGTTCTTTGTTAACGGAGATAACTACAAAGGCAATTAAAATAATATCCTTACCGGTTAATGCGGGCAGGTTACTCATATTACGACTTTTTGAACACCAACAAGATATGTCTGAGCTTGTTCTTCACCGTAAACTTCTAAAGAAAGCTGAATTGCTTCTTTGGTCCTCTCTAATAATGCATCAAGAGTTTTTGCCTGTGTGTGACACCCTCTGAGTAGAGGCACGCCGGCGATGAAGTAACCCTCGTCATCCTGCTCAATTATTACAGTAAATTCTTTACTCATCTCACCCCCCTGTTGTAAACTCAATCGTAAAACATAATAAAAAATAAGTCAAGAAAAAATTGTTCCCTTTTAATAAATCACATCGTGAGAGCCGATGTTAAGCAGATGAACGGTGTCTTGTGTTAACGTGAAGACTGTGCGGACTATCGTGGGTAACAGAGCAGGCGTATTTCCCGCACGTATTGCTAATAGCCCCCCATTATTATTATAATACCAACCGCAAACCTTATAAAAAAATGGAAAACTAAATGGAAAGATACACGATACGCAGAGACATTTCACAGGCACGGGAGATTAATTTTTCCGGTGAGCTCAACCCTGCGCAGCTGGATGTAGTTACGTACAAGGGCGGGCCTATGCTTGTGCTGGCAGGGGCAGGTACAGGTAAGACCAGAACTGTAACCTATCGTGTCGCATGGCTTATTAATGAAGGTGTCAGAACCTCCGAAATTCTCCTTCTAACCTTTACCAACAAGGCCGCTAAAGAGATGATGATGAGAGCTGAAAACCTCGTAGGGGCAGATATCAGCTCTCTGTGGGGAGGCACTTTCCACCACGTAGGAAACATAATTCTGCGCAGATACGCCGAGCTCCTTGGCTACACCAAAGATTTCACCATCCTTGACCGCACTGACACTAAAGACCTTTTTGAATCCTCTAAGGCCGAATTTGAGAGTGTTCATCTAAAGACCCGACACTCCACCGGCGCCGGCCACGCAGGAAAACACTCTGCTGCAATCCCTAAAGCAGCCGTCCTTTCAGAAATATATTCTTATGTGAAAAACACCTCAAGGCCGATTGAGGAGGCTATTGCCAAAAGATACAGCAAACTCCGCACCGAAACCACTGAAATTGATGAAATATTTAAACTCTACGAACGTAAAAAGGCTACACTTAACTTAATGGATTTTGACGACCTGCTCATAAACCTTAAAATCCTGCTCACTGATTTCCCTGATGTGCGCCAAACACTCAGCAGCAGATTCAAGCATATTCTGGTGGATGAGTACCAGGATACGAACTCCGTGCAGGCTGAAATTATATATCTGCTCTCGGAGGTTCACAGAAACGTGATGGCTGTGGGGGACGACGCCCAGGCAGTATTTTCATTTCGCGGCGCTAATCTGGATAATATCTTAAACTTTCACAATTACTACCCAAACACCAAAATATTTCGCCTGACCTATAACTATCGCAGCACTCCTCAGATTCTAAACCTCGCAAATGCCATAATACGAGGTAACCGGCGACAGTATAAAAAAGACCTTGTGTCGGGCAGAAAAGATGCGGCCTTTGACGGCAAACCGTATCCGCTGCCTTTTTTGACTGAGCTTGGTGATGTGGAGGAGCAGGCGGCCTTTGTGTGCTCAAAGCTCAGAGACCTTGTTGATGAGGGCGGGTCACTTTCGTATGTCTCCGTGCTTTACCGTGCACACTACCAGTCCCTTGAATTGCAACTGGAGTTAACCCGCCACGGAATTTTCTATGAAGTACGCTCCGGCATGAAGTTCTTTGAAACCGCCCACATTAAAGACGTTATGGCATACCTTAAGGTTGTGGTAAATCCATATGATGAGGTTGCATGGAAGAGGATTTTTAAGATGCTCCCCGGCGTAGGTAATAAGACAACGGAGAAATTTTGGATTACCTTGACGCAAAATCATGATGAAACCCCCGTAGAGGCATTGCCGAAACTCTATAGCTCCATACCACAAAAGGGCAGGGAGCGATTCCGCCTGCTTATGGAAGCTGTTGGGCAAATGAAGATAAATCAATCCCCTTCAAAAGCAATTAAATATGTTGTTGAGGGCGGTTACGAACAGTTTCTTTATGAGGCTTATACCAATGCTGAAAGCAGACTTGATGACATTGATAAAATGGCTGAGTATGCTATAAAGTACGATTCCATTTCCACTTTTGTCAGCGATATGGCTATTGACAGCGACAGCGGTGATGATGATATGGCGGAGGACGGCAGCATTGGCAAGGTCATACTGAGCTCAGTGCATCAGGCAAAGGGGCTTGAATGGAAACGGGTTTTTATAATCGGACTAAACGACGGCCAGTTCCCGCTTTTTAAATCCATAGCTGCAGGGGATGAGGAAGAGGAAAGAAGACTTTTCTATGTGGCGGTAACGAGAGCCTGTGATGAGCTATATCTTTGTAACACTCAGATGTCCAATATCGGGCCGGTTAATCCATCAAGATTTATTACCGAGCTTAACACCCACCTTTATCAACCGCTTGAGATTTCATATGGAAGGAACAATGACATTTTCTGACGCCATCAAAACCGGAATCAACACTGTTAATAAGAACTGGATGCTGGTAATTATCAATACTATAACAATGATGGTGTCCATGGTTGGTTTTGCCATAATTGTGATTGTACCCGTAGTGGTGCTTTTGCTTATCATCGGAGCTGATTCGGTTCATTCTTTTGAAAATCTTGACCCGCAACAGCTCTTTGCCTTATTTGATACCAAATACCTGGGGCTTGCGTTATTTTTTGGCGTCTTAGTCGCTATTTATTCTGTTTTTGTAATGGCTGCAATGCTCTTCCTATACGGCGCATCCTCCGGCATTATTGCTAAAAGTATATCAAACAATGAATTTGTTTTTTCTTTCAACTCTTTTATGTCTGAAGGAAAGAGGCTTTTTACCCCCATGCTTGGCTTTACATCATTAACGGGGTTTTTGGCTATTGTAATATTAGCAGTTGTTGTTGCCGTGTTTTTTATATTTTCATATTTTTCATACTCCGGTGATGTTACCGCAGGCTTAGCTGTAACATTTATAAAATACCTCTTTGTTCTGATTATGGTTACAGTTGCTTTTTTTATGTTTAACTGCACTTTGGCTCTTACCTTCTACGGCTCCGCCGCTCTGGCTTTTAATAATGTAAGGATAATTGCCGCACTGAAAGACAGTTTCAGAGTTATGGTTGAAGCCCCGATAACTTTTTGGTTTTTTTTGTTTACCATGTTTTTGCTTTTTAGTGTAAAGATGCTTTTAATGCTGATAACCATTCTGATGTCGGCTATTCCCTTAATCGGTGTTGTTTTTGGTTTTACCCTTAATTTGGCGATGCCGGTTATTTTCATTTATTTGACATATATTTTTATGGCAAGTCTTTTTGCGTATTACTATGACAAAGCAGCCTTTAAAACTGACACAGTTAACGATGAAACATTAATTGAACATCAGATACCGTAGTTATGATATAATCTTAACGGTGGGGTTGTAAGTTTTGCCATAGTTGACCTCTATGGTATTAATATATGATTAGGCGGTGGATATGGGAAAAGAATTATTCTTAGGGAAATATTTAATAGACAAAGGTCTTTTGGCGGAAGCGGACGTGGTGGAAGCCCTTGAGGTTCAAAGAAAAGAGAGTCTTGCCTTTGAAAAGGTAACACTTGAGCTTGAGCTGCTCACGATGAAGGAGGTATTTCAGATTCTCACTTATCAGGCGGACTCTGACCTTACATTTGCAGAGGTTGCCCTGAAAAAGAAATACCTAACACCAGAGCAGGTTGTAAGAATTAATAACTTTATAATAGATACACGGCCTTTTTTAGGTAAAATTCTGGTCAATGCCGGTAAGTTAACACATGAGAAATTGGAAGAGGTGCTCGCTTTATTTGAGAAAGTAACTGAAGAATATCAAAATATTGCCGAGTCTCTGAAAAAAGTTAAGATATTTGAATTACTCGATGAGAATGCACTTGAGTCTTTGGCTTATATTGCTATAACAGAGAGGTATGAGGCAGGTGAGACGGTTTTAAGTGAAGGGGATGAGGCGGATGAGTTTTTCAGTATAGTCTCCGGCTCCTTAAAAATTACAAAAAACACGCTGGGTGTTGATGAGGGTACATGTTATGTGGGCAGTATTCAGGCTCATGACGTCTTTGGCGAGTCGTGTATTTTTGATCGTGGAAAGCGCACGGCTAACATTATAACTGAAACAGAGACGGTTCTAATAAAATTCAAACGTACAGCATTTATAAACTTCCTGAAATATTATCCTAAGTCTTCCATTTCAATTCTAATATTTATTATACAACGGCTTATGGGACGCCTTGAGAGGTCGGACAGGGAGTTGGCGTCTGAGAAAAAACGCGGCATTTCACAGAAAGAAATTGATGCCGTACTTGAGGAGTTTTTTAATTAATACCAAGTTGCAGTCAAAAAAGTAAAATTAATATTACGTCTATGAACGCTACTTGGTATGAATGTGGCTTGGTATCAGTTTTCTTTACACCCTGTATTTGTAATATGTAATGAGTTTCTGTTCTCACTCAAATTGTCTGTCAATAATGTTAAAATATCTGATGAAAAAATCAAATGAAACAATGGTGAAAAACTATGACTCCTATCGAAATATATAAGGAATTGCCTAAAACAAATTGTGGGCAATGCGGTGAAAAAACCTGCATGGCATTTGCACTGCTCATTGTAAAGGGTTCTAAAGAGCTAAGTGTCTGTACGTTTTTAAATGAGGAGACACTACAGCGTCTGTCCGGTTCTCTAAAAACAGTGGATGTAACAGAAACCATCCTTGAGACCCTCAGAGCCGAGACGGAAAAAATAAATCTTGATGAGGTTGCCCCTTTTATAGGCGCCGAAATTGTTGATAACGCAATTAAGGTGCACTGCCTTGGGCATGATTTCATCATTGAAAAAACCGGTAATATTATAACCGAGGGTACTGTAAATGTCTGGATAAACATTTTACTTTTGATTTATACAAAAATGGGCGGCACCCTTAAAGACTCCGGTGCCGGCAGCATCCCCATCAGATGGGTTTCTTTCGATGAGTTAAAATCGGGAAGCATGAAGACCAATTCATTCAGAAAGGAGTCGGAAATTCCTCTTACCGCCATGTTTGAGCAAAACTATGCCGGCACGGTTAATGCTCTCACAGTCCTTGGCGCTGAGCCCTTTGCAGGGCAGCCCTCCGATGAGGCATGGATAATATATCTGCTTCCTAAGATCCCTGTTTTAATCCTCTATTGGCGCGGAGACGGTGAATTCCCTGCCACCGTAAAAATTCTGTTTCCACACAACGCCGATACTTTCATGGACGTTGAGTCTATTATCTTTCTTCTGAGAGAAACGGTTATCGCTCTGAAGGAGCTATGAAAGTAAAGGAGTTCATAGCCGAAAGAAAGTTTGTAGCGGCACTGGCTGCTTTAATTGCTGTCTCCGGCATAGTAGTTTCTGTATCCATTTTCTTTTTAATTTTAAATTTAGGGAAAAAAGAAACACAATTAAAATTGGACCAAGTGATGAATAATTTTGTAACTGTATTAGATGCCAACCTTCATATATATTTAGAAATATTACAGGAAACAGGCTATCTATATATGGTTTTAGATAATGTTACCAGAAATGATTTTTATAATTTTGTTAACACTTCTGTTTTGCGGTATCCTGAGATAAAAGCTATTTCGTGGATACCCGCAGTAGCGCATAAAGAACGTGTCCTTTATGAAAATATGGCTATAAAAGATGGTTTTCCCGGGTTTAAGTTTACTAAACGCAGCGACAGTGGTGAAATGATTGCAGTTGAGAATAAGCCGAAATACTTCCCGGTTTACTATGTCCAACCATTTGCAGGAAATGAATCTGCTTTGGGATTTGATCTTTCATCAAATCCAGAGCGCTTAAGAGCAATCAGAGAGTCAAGTGAAACAGGGAAAATTCTTGCCACATCTCCAATTGAACTTGTCCAGGACAAAGATAACAGGCACGGATTTCTGGTTTTTGTACCAATATACAGTAAGACTGAAACTACAGGAAGTAAGTCACTCAAGGGCTTTATTACAGGAGTGTTTCGTATAGATAATATAGTAAATGATGTACTTAAAAGTGCTATGAATTATTACTCGAAGGTCATTATCAGGATTTCTGACATAACTGACCCCTCTGAAAAACTGGTGATATACTCCGGTAATCTTGATTTAACCAATAGTGAATTTATGTATGAGAGGGTGTTGGAGCCAGCCGGCAGAAAATGGCGGATATGCGGTTATACACTTCCAGGACATACTTTTGGACAAAATTTGTTCATTCCCTATTCTATACTTATTTCCGGGCTGTTGGTGACTGCGTTACTTGTGCTTTATATTATAAGCCGTGATTCAGAACTACGGCTGACTCGTAAAAAAGGGCAGACAATTGTTGACACCGTCATAAGCGGTATTGTGATGATTGACGCAAGGGGCACTGTGGAACTTTTTAACCCTGCGGCTGAAAAACTGTTTGGTTATGCGGCATCTGAGGTGATCGGAAATAACGTTAAAATGCTTATGCCTGAGCCCTATCATACCGAACACGATGGATACTTGAATAACTACGTAACGACCGGCAGGAAAAAGATTATAGGAATTGGCCGGGAGGTCAGGGGCAGACGTAAAGCCGGCACAACTTTTCCTATGGAGCTTGCCGTTAGCGAGATACGTGATGCTGATATCAAAAGATTTGTCGGCGTCATAACTGACATAAGCGACCGTAAGGAAAAAGAAGAACAACTGTCCGAACAGTTAAACTTAGCAAAATTCAGAGCGGAGCTGGGAGTCCTTTTAGCCTCAAATGAGCCGCTGCGAACAATGCTTCAAAAAACTATGGAAGTGATAGTAGGTTATCTGGGGGTGTCTTTTGCCCGCACATGGACTATCTCAGAGACAGATAATATGCTCATATTACAAGCCAGCGCCGGGCTATATACACATATTGACGGCGGGCACGCAAGGATTCCCGTAGGTAAATTCAAGATCGGCCTTATTGCCCAAAGTGCAATGCCACATCTTACCAACTCTGTACAAACGGACCCTTTAATCAGCAACCCACAGTGGGCTATACAGGAAGGAATGACCGCCTTTGCCGGATACCCTTTGATTGCAGAGGGCACTGTTATTGGTGTTGTGGCTGCGTTTTCCAAACATCCTTTAAACCAATACGCAATCGAGTCTTTGGGGGCGGTAGCATATAATATGGCCATCGCTATAAAAAATAAACTGGCTGAGGAACATCTTGTTAAAGCAAAGGAAGAGGCTGAAGAAGCAAACAGGATTAAGTCTGAATTTCTTGACGTAATGAGCCATGAGCTACGTACTCCACTTACCGTCATGCTTGGCAATATTCCTCTGCTAAAAGACATTGACAGTTTACCCGAATCTGATGAAATTGTCGAAATAGCCGAGGATATTGAAGACTCCGGTAAACATCTCCTTGCCCTGATTAATGACTTACTCGATTTTTCAAAAATTGAAGCCGAAAAGATGCATTTGAACCGTTATGCACTTAATATATCCGAGGTGGTTGAGGACTCCGTTTCATCTATACGTAAAATTGCAACAGCTAAGTCCTTACTCATTGACACAGAAGTCGAAAATATTGAAATATACGGGGACAGGATTCGTATCAGGCAGATTTTGTATAATCTCTTAGGTAATGCTGTTAAATTTACCGATAAGGGGAAAATAACGGTAGCAGTTACAAATAAAAACGGTTTGGCTTATATCTCTGTTTCCGATACAGGCATTGGAATGAAAGAGAAAGACTTACCGGTCATTTTCGATAAGTTCCGGCAGGTTGATGGAAGTGTGACGAGGGCAGCCGGCGGGACCGGCCTTGGGTTAGCCATTACCAAAAGTTTAGTTGAGATGCACGGCGGCACTATAGAGGTTAAAAGCGAGTATCAGAAGGGGAGCGTTTTTACTTTCACTATACCGTTGTACAGGGGGGACTATGGCTAAAATACTTATAGTTGACGATGATGTTAAGATAATAAGGATGCTGGTAAGACGGCTTAAAAAATGTGGACACGAGGTTTACACGGCGGAAAACGGCAAAGCGGGAGTAGAAATGGTGCTGTCTCTTAAACCTGACCTGACGCTTATGGATATGCACATGCCGGTGATGGATGGGTATGAGGCAACAGTGGCTTTGAGAAACCAGGGATATACGGGGCAAATAATTGCACTAACCGCATCAGCTATGGCGCATGAGGCTCATAAGTCCATAGATGCCGGATGTAATAGTTTCCTTGCTAAACCCATCTCAGAGGATTTTGAGAACACGCTTGTATCAATTTTAGAGGAAAACACGGGCAATGAAAATACTGATAGTTGATGACTATGAAAAAACACGCCGGATGCTGAGACGACATTTAACCAAGGAGGGCTATGAGGTGACGGAGGCCGGCTCCGGAGCAGAGGCGCTTGAAGTGGTTAAGCAGAGCACCGCTATGCCGGATGTTATACTTTTGGATGTGATGATGCAGGGGATGACAGGCTTTGAGGTATGCGCAGAGCTGCGTAAACTATTAGGCGGAGACCTGATATACATAATTATGCTGACGGCTGTTACGGAAACCAATAAAAAGGTGAAGGGTTTAGACACAGGGGCTGATGATTACGTTACAAAGCCCTTTGAAATTGACGAGCTTTTGGCACGTGTCCGTACAGGGATAAGAACCGCTAAAAATCGACTCGATGCAGTGACCGACTCGCTTACGGAAATCTACAACAGGACTTTTTTTAACGGTGTTTTACCCTCGGAGACATCCCGCTCTAAAAGACACCGGCACAGTTTGTGTTTTGTATTTCTCGATATTGATCATTTTAAAAAAATAAACGATACATATGGCCATAGTGCCGGTGATTCGGTTTTAAAATCAATCGGGGCGATATTAAAGAGCCATTGCAGAGGCAGTGATATACCCGTGCGATGGGGCGGTGAGGAATTTGCAATACTACTGCCTGAAACCGACCTTAACGGCGGTGAGGTGTTTGCTGAAAAATTAAGAACAACAGTTGAGGCTTACGATTTCGGCACTGTAGGCAGGGTGACAGCCAGCTTTGGAGTTTCCTGCTTAACTACAGATGAGCAGGATATGATCAATGCGGCGGATGCCGCCCTCTATAAGGCAAAAAACGGTGGCAGAAATAATGTAGTATGCAGTGTTTAAAGAGAGAAAGAAGGGAAAGAGAGAAAGAAGGGAAAGAAGGGAAAGAAGGGAAAGAAGGGAAAGAAAGAAAGTAAGGAAGGAAAGTTAAGGGGAAGGACTCTGTCCTTCCCCTTATACCCCTACCTGCAAGGGAGCGAAGCCCCCTTGACCCCGTTATATTTGTAGTAGGCGATTGAATGCAAGTTGGTATCAAAAAAGTGGTAACTATGGGTTAACATCTGTTAAACTACATTATGGAAATTAGTTTGGCATGTAACTTTGACTCCGCTCTGATTGAGGGCATAAGGGGTTATCCAGTGTATGAGCTCTACGGGAAGATGTCCTCCGACAGTGTGGGCGGCGGAAGACCGTCTTTTGTGCTTCCCGGGGTTGGTAAGCAAAGGTTGAGAGATTATGTAAAGTTATGCCGTAAAAACGGATTTGAATTTAACTACCTGCTAAATTCCTCCTGCATGGGAAACACCGAATATACAACTAAAGGCCGCAAGAGCATATATGAGCTGCTTGATTTCCTCTCAGACTGTGATGTCACATCCGTTACGCTTAACCACCCGCTGCTTCTTAATATAATAAAAAAGAAAAAATATGCTTTTAAGGTCAGAGTAGGAATATTTTCCGGTGTTAATACCCCTCTTAAGGCAAAGTCATGGGAAGATGAAGGGGCTGACCTCATATGCCTTGACGATACTGTATGCAACAGAGATTTTCAGTTGTTACAAGAAATACGTGAAGCGGTAAGGTGCCGGCTGCAACTTCTTGTTAATAACGGTTGCCGGTACTGCTGTCCCTACACCGTGACACATATGAATATGGCGGCACATGCCTCTCAAAGCGGTAGCCCCTCCGGCCATGTTTATATTGACTACCACGGCATACGCTGTGAAATAGAAAAACTTAATAATCCGGTTAACTACATCCGTGCAACATGGATACGCCCCGAGGACATTAAACACTACCTCAATATAGGGTACGATAACTTTAAAATTGTTGACAGAAGCTCCTCTACTGAAACACTCCTTGCACGAGTTAGAGCTTACACCGGACAACGCTATCAGGGCAACCTGCTGGACTTAATAACCAGTAAGACGCCCAGAAAAGACGGTTTTAATAAGTATATTAACACTCTCAGATACTTTCTTAATCCTTTTAATATTAATCCGTGGAAACTCATTAAAATAAAACGCTTATTAAGGCGCCCATCCCCTGCATCAACTAATTACGTATATATAGACAATGGCAGCCTGGATGGTTTTATAGACAGATTTTTAGGGCAGAGCTGCCGAAATACAGACTGTGACAAGTGTCAATACTGCCACAGAGCAGCAACCCGGCATGTTGTCATAGACAATACCTACAAGGAGAGAAGACTTGCCGCCTGCTCTGAGCTTATCGATGAAGTTGAGGGATAGCGGCTAAATATAACAAGGATGGGGTCAAGAGGGCGAACTCCCTTGCAACTTGGTATTATAGTAAAATGCTTATGTAGTTAACTCCGGCAGAGTTTTTTTATCATCTAATGATGCAGAGAAAAGATTGGATTGTCGCTCGTAGGCGGGAATGACAAAAGGAGGATTTTCTTTTTTCTGTCATTCCGAGCGAAAGCCGGAATCCAGTTCTTTGTTAACGGAGATAACTACAAAGGCAATTTATAGTAATTTTCGTCTTATTGACATGCGTGTAATCTTAAAACTATAATCTTATTGTTATGCCTGTGACATTTGATCAACTGGTTGCTATAATGGATAAGCTGCGCTCTAAAGAGGGCTGCCCGTGGGATAAGGAACAAACCGCCGAGACCATTGTTAACTTTCTGGTTGAGGAGTCCTACGAGGTGGTGGAATCTATACATGAAAGGGACCACAGTAAAATTAAAGAGGAGCTGGGGGACCTGCTCTTTCAGATTCTCTTTATTGCACGTATTGGAAAAGAAGAAGGGCATTTTACGATAGATGATGTAATAGACGGTATTGGAACCAAGATGATATCCAGACATCCGCATATTTTTGGTGAGAAAGTTTGTGCCGATGCTGATGAGGTACTTAAACAGTGGTACGAGATAAAAAAGGATGAGGGCAGACACGATAACTCTGTTTTAAGCGGGGTGCCAAAGGTTTTGCCGTCTCTTTTGCGTGCTCAAATGATTCAATCACGTGCGGCAAGGGTGGGGTTTGACTGGCTGAGAATAGAAGATGTCATGGAAAAACTTGATGAGGAAACAGCTGAGTTCAAATCAACCCTCAGTACAGCGCAATCACAGGAAGTTTTGGAGGATGAGCTCGGAGATATGCTTTTTACAATTGTAAACATATCGAGGTTTCTGAAATTAAACCCTGAAAATGCTTTACGCAAAACGATAAACAGATTTATCACACGTTTCAAGTACATCGAGGAAAGGGCAAAGGACTCAGGCAAAGCACTTGAGGATATGCCCCTTACAGAGATGGACAGCTTCTGGGAAGAGGCTAAGAAGTTGGGTTTATAATGACAGACCAAAGGAGCCTATAATTTATATGAATTCGGAAAGACTACCCCACTGGCTTAAAACAAACACATTTGAAGGACTCAGGGAAACAAAAGTGCTGCTGCGGCAAAAGAGGCTTAAAACAGTTTGTGAAGAGGCACGATGCCCTAATAAGGGCTACTGTTTTAACAAACCGACCGCCACTTTTATGATCCTGGGCGACAGTTGCACGAGAAATTGCGGTTTCTGTTCGGTATCCCACAACGGAGCACAACCTGTGGATGCAGATGAGCCGGAAAGAGTAGCCGAGGCCGCTTTTGAAATGAAATTAAAGCATGTGGTTATAACATCAGTTACGCGGGATGATTTAAGAGACGGAGGAGCGGCACATTTTGCCTGCACGGTTTCAGCGGTAAGAAAACGCCTCCCTGAGGCGGCAATTGAAGTCCTGACACCTGATTTCAGAGGAGATATAAATGCACTTCAAACAGTGATTGAGTCGGGCCCTGATGTGTTTAACCATAACGTGGAAACAGTGCCTTCTCTGTACTCTGTGGTAAGGCCTGAGGCTGATTATCAAATGTCGCTGAGTGTTTTAAAAAATGCACGACAGCTTTCTCTGGGCACAAACATTAAAACAAAGTCAGGTCTTATGGCAGGTCTGGGCGAGACCTTTGATGAGGTAATAGAAGTACTCAGAGACCTCCGTGGTGCAGGCTGTAACTATATAACTATTGGCCAGTATCTCAGACCTCGAAAGGGAAACCTTCCGGTTGTACAATATGTACGCCCCGATGTGTTTGAAAGATACAAGGTGGAGGCACAACTAATGGGATTTGAAGCCGTTGCCTCCGCTCCCCTTGTCAGGAGTTCCATGGATGCCTTTGAACTTAATGCAGGTACTGAGCAGTGATACCAAGTTGCAGTCAAAAGAGTAACGAGGCGTCAAGGAGAAAGCGACCTCCCCTTACAGGGGATTCCCCTTGTATGTTTCAATAGAGAGTGAGTAAGCTTTAAAACGGAAGTTCCGAGTGTCAAAACGTCTAAGGGTTTGAAAACAGAGGAGAAAAGGCATATTCGGTAAAAATAT
>JAMOBJ010000051.1 GCA_039908095.1 Nitrospirae bacterium YQR-1 | reverse complement strand
TTTCTACCCACTCCTTCGGTTAAGAGCCTTTTTTTTGCTTAACCTCTCGGGTGATTTCTTACTTCCTATTATCTCCTATTATTTCAACTTCTTTACTCGCTTTTCTCTCCTCTATATCGGATTTCGGGCTACGCATCCGTATTGGTTTTACTTTTCAATTTATGTTACTCTCAAACGTGCGCAATTAAAGAAAAGGCAGGGGATATGCACAAAAAATATGATATCACATTAAAAGAGTTGTTGAAGGACATTCCTACCAAGTTCCTTAAAATCATATCAGGTTTTGAGACTGGAAAATTTCTTGATACCCAATTAACAAATGTAAGTCTTCTGCTGCCGGACTTGTTAATAGAGTTGCCGGACTTAACGCTTCTACACATAGAAATTATGAGTAACCCTGAAAAAATGTTGAAGCGTATGTATGTTTATAATGCACTCATCTTCAATGATTTTGACAGATTGCCAAGGCAGATACTTCTATATGTCGGAGATAAACCGTTAAATATAGAAAATACGATGGGAGAGTATTCGTTTGAGATTATCAACATCAAAGACATCAACTGTGCGGAGCTGCTTGAAAGCAATAAGCCGGAAGATGTCGTTCTGGCGATATTATGTAAATCCGGCAATATGGATGTTACTATCACAAAAATATTGGAGAAATTATCTGTACTGCCGCTTAAAGAGAGAAAGGATTACATTTTGAAATTGTTCTATCTTTCAGATTTAAGGAAATTGTATAATAAGGTTAGACAGGAGGTGGAGAAAATGCCGATAACGATTGATTTAGCTGATAGTGATATTTATAAGGAAGGTGTGGAAAAGGGGTTGTTTGCTGGTGAACAGAAAGGTAAACGAGAAGGGTTGTCTGAGGGTAAAATGGCTGGGTTAATTGAGGGTATCGAATTAGGACTTGAACTCAAATATGGTTATGCCGGACTTGAGTTGATGAATATGGTAAAGGCTATAAATACTATAGATAAATTAGAGGAATTCAAGAACCTTATCAAGAAAGCCGGTTCGGTAGATGAGTTGCAGGGGTTTTTGGAAAAGAGTGTATAATCAGACCTTGTGTAGTGGGTTGTAAGAAATGGTTGCATCTCAGGACAATAATATGTTGTCTTCCATCATCTATCCTTTCTCACACCCACACAAAATATAATACCTTCAAGCAACTGATCCACATGTATTGGTTTTTTAAATTTGAACATCTGCCTTATGCTAAAGATGAATCTGAAATACAATTAAGCACTTGCCGTTTTCTCTCATAAGACGGGCCACACGGTTTTTCCCAATACATATATTATTTTTAACTCTCAATAGCTTTGTGAAAAACTCTTTGCGAATTTATCCAATTTGCAGTGTTTACTAATATATTTTTTAATTCATTTGAGTATCCAAATCGTTGTTGGTTGATATCTATGCTTCTAATAATATCACCATCATTATGTCTAAGGGTTGCTGCTTTCCAATCACATAACATTTCTATCAAGTCAATTAAGGTCATATCATGAATTCCATTTATAAAATGTTCAGGATGATGGCTGTTATGTTCATTATGATGCTTTATTGCTACAGACATTTCTCCCATATATTTTTTATATTTATCAGAGCCATATGTAGTATCTCTAAGTAATGGGGTATATTTTTCGAATTGTTCGGCTTCTGGTGATTCTAGTTTAGTTTTGTCGTGATGCTCTGATCTGTCTAATAGTTCACTAATAACTTTATTAAGATAGTTCCTTACCGTCTCGATGTGTCGGAGAGTTTTAAATTTGCTTTCACTCATTATTTACTCCTTAGTAGACAATTTTTTAAATTTTTTGTTATTCATTAAATACTTTTCGGGATTTTACTTATGGACTTTAGTAATGTATTTGTCTTTTCAAATATCTTTCAAAATTTTTTTAACAGCACTCTCCGTAAACTGGTACGGTTTAACCCGCTCCCCAACCGGCGCCGAAACGAACCCTACCTCTGTCAAAAGATATGCCGGTATCGTTACAGATACATGGGCTCGTGTTCTGCCCTCATCTCTGAGAAACAGTGGTCTTACCTCTATGTCGGATTTCCGGTCATCCCATAAAGTTGCATTTTATTGTCAAAAAACACTATTATTTATAATCATGAAAACGGCTGACTACACGGTTATGGTCTTTGGTAAGCGGTATGAGGTTATTTTACATCCTGATGTGGTTGGCTGAGAAAATGAGAATCCCCTTCGGCACAATATCGGTAACAGAGAAGTCTAAAGAGTTAATAAAAGAAATACTTGAAAAAAACAGGCTCTCAAGCGGTAAGTATGTCAGAGAGTTTGAAAATAAGTTTGCAGCTCTTACAGGCGTAAAAGAGAGTGTGGCTGTAAGCACCGGCACCGATGCTATCGCTCTGGCTCTTGCCGTGCTCTATGATTACGGTGCTCGGCGCGGCGATGAAGTCATTGTCCCCGCCCTGTCTTTTGTAGCCACCGCTAATGCCGTCCTTCAGGCCGGATTCACACCCGTCTTTGTTGACGTCCAGAAGGAAACTCTCAATATCGATACAAGCAAAATTCAGACCGCCGTCACTGACAAAACACGTGCTATCCTGCCCGTCCATCTCATGGGTAAGCCCGCCGAAATGGACACAATTAACAAAATCGCCAAAGACAACAACTTACTTGTAATTGAGGACGCCGCCGAGGCTCACGGCGCCGTCTATAAAGGTAAAAAGGCCGGCTCTATCGCCGATATGGGATGTTTCAGCCTCTATGTCGCTCACATCATCACCACCATCGAAGGCGGCATTGTCACCACCAATAACGAGGACTACGCCGAAATCCTCCGCTCACTCAGAAGCCACGGCAGAGCTTGTAAATGTAAATCCTGCGTGCTTAACACCGCATCTGCATTCTGCTCAAAAAGGTTCGAACACGGCGAGGATATCAGATTCTATTTCGAGCGTACAGGGTTTTCCTCAAAAATGAATGAACTTGAGGCCGCTGTCGGTATCGGAAATCTCGAAATCTACGACGATATCCTGACAAAAAGAAGGAAAAACCTCTACTACCTCATTAACGCACTCGAAAAATCCTTCTCCTCTCACCTCTACACTATTAAAAAAGAAGATTACGAGGAAATAGGCCCACACGCCCTCCCCATAATCATCAAACAAAACACTAACCTCTCCCGTCAACAACTAATCGGCTTCCTCGAGAAAAAAGAAATAGACACCCGCACTCTGTTTTCCTCCATGCCCACACAGTGCCCGGGCTATAACTACCTCGGATACAATACCGGCGATTTCCCAAACGCCGAATTCGTCGGACTAAACGGCATACACATCGGCGTACACCAGGATATCAACTCAGAGCACTGTGAATATATCGTTGATACCCTAAATGAATTCCTCTGTCAATATGCATAGAAGCAAAGGGAGGACGCCGCCCTCCCTTTGAATCCCGCCCGCAAGGGAGCTAGGCCCCCTTGACCCCTTTATTGCAATGTTGGGTTGGGGTAAGGTTGATACCAAGTTGCAGTCAGAAGTAAACGCAGGCGGCTGGGAGAAAGCGGCGCCTTCCCTCATAGGGGATTCCCCTTTAGGGGAGATGTTAAGGAGCTTTTGACAATGCCAACAAAGTTAGACGATTGAATGCAACTTGGTATGAGGTTGTAGCAGAATGATTGTGTGTGTGTGATAAAAGAATTTTTTAACCGGCGCCTGCGCCGCTTAAAAAGTTTCACTGCGCCTTTTAGGCGCAACTTAAAGAGTAAGGCTACAAATACACAAAGGAAAGCCCATAAAAGAACCGATTTTACTTCACATTTTCCCTCGACACTTACGCACTCTTTGTCAAAAACTCCTTCAATTCATCAACTGAATCTGCTTTTTTAATGAGGTTTTTGAAGGCTTCCAATTTGTCTATAGTATTTATACCCTTAACTATTTTCATTAACTCAAGACCTGCTAAGCCATATTTTAGTTCAAGCCCTAATTCAATGCCTTCAAGCAATCCATCACGCTTACCCTCAAGTAATCCTTTCCTTTCACCTTCAAGTAACCCTTCCAACTTACCTTCCCGCTTACCATTAAGTAAACCCACCTCAACACCATCCAAATAAAGTTCATCTTTTGTTATGTCTATAGTTACCGGCATTTTCTTAACCTCCCTTTTTACTGACTTTGTCAAACCCCTTAGCCTTGATAGGGTTAATAATTTTAGAATGTAGTCTTCTCTTTCATCAGGTGGTAATTCGTATAATTTTGCAAGAATTCCCTTTATGGTTCCATCAGCATCTTCTGTTTTACAAAGTATTGCCAAAATATTATCACCTGGATCATCACTCTCAAGCAACTCCCTGCAATCTATATTTCTGATATCTATTATCTTATAAGTGAAATGTAACCCTTTTGCTTTAATTTCGTTATTCATCTTCAGTTTTTCTGAGCCTACATATAAAACCACTTGGGTAACAGATTTCCTAAACTCGCAGAATATCAGATGATAATACTCCAGTTCTCTACAATCCATGTTGCCATCATTTTGCGCTTGCATCTCCATATGAAACAAAGTGTCATCTGGAAGCTCCACCAGCAAGTCGGGTTGCCTGTATCTAATATCGGGAAATTGTACGTCCAGGAATTTTGCCGTGTCAAATCCTGTTAATATCTTCATGAATTTTCGTGGCAACTCTTTCAAAATACTCTTCAGCGTAATATCATAATATTGTGGCACGTAAAACTCCTCTTTTAATCTGCTTCATTATAACATACTTGAACCCGAAATCTGATATAGAAAAACCTGTAGCCCGCTAAAAGTGGTTTTTGAGGAGAAATTTCAGATTACAGCAGACTCCCCTCATATGAAATTAACATGAGCTGGGGGGTGGAGGAGTTCCCACAGGTATGAGTTAACGGAGTCCATACGGCAGTTGAGGCGGCACTCATTGATATTGAGTTTGGTATTAACCATTTTGAGGACATTTTGCCGGCGTGGGCTTTGCCATATATCCTCAAATGAGTTTTGGGTGATGTTACCGTATAGGAAGCGGTCGTCATTGAGGTGTTCAAGGCAGCTCCAGAGGCCGCCTGCGGAGTCGATGTATGCCCAAAAGGGCAGAGCACAGCAGCGTTCGTAGGGTCTGTGGCCGGCGTCCCATTTTTTCATAGTATTGATCCGGAAGATGACACTGAAGTTTTCTGTACTGTATTTATTTAATTCATCGGCAAGGTGCAGGTAGTCTGTGTAATGGACGTCTTTGTACTTGTGGTGAGTGCTATGGGGGTGGTGTGAGTAGGGTTTAATAACGAGATAATCCATTCCGATGTTTTGCGCAATTTGAGCGAGTGTGACTGCTTCGTTGTGGTTTTCAGGCAGGCAGAGCATTTGCATTCCGAGTGTGCACTTGTAGTTGTTGTTGTTTTTTATTACGGCGGCGGCGGTCATATTATTGATAACCCTGTTGAAGTCGTCCTCTTTGGTGCGGTGGATTTTGGCATAAGTTTGTTTTGTGCCGGCGGCGATACTGACCTTTATCCACTCCATGTATTTAAGAGTTTTAGAGGCGACATCGGGGCTAAAGAGGACGCCGTTGGTTGTCAGGGCAACGTCAATGCCGGAGGTTTTCGTATGTGCTATGATTTCGGGCATGTTCTTGTGCAGCAACGGTTCACCCTCACCGGCGTAGTTTATGCTCTTAATGCCGAGGGTTGCCATTTCAGATATACGCTCTGTGAGGATAGCGGTGTTGATAAACTGGTTTTTGTAACCCATGAAGTCAAGGCCGCAGAAAGTGCATCTGTGGTTACAGGTACCGGAGGGGCTGATTTCAAGATATATGGGATATATGTCACCGTCTTTTAGCCAGTTGGAAACCCTCTCAACGTGGAAGATGAGTTTGTGGCTGTCTATCCGGTACTTATCCACAAGCACCGCCGCCCATTATAGTGTCCAAAATGAGGTGGCAGATGTGTTGGTGAACGAGCTCGACTATCCCGTAGATGTTTGATGGAACGTAGAAATTTATAACACCTTTTAAACGCAAGGGGTTTTCCTCCTTAAATCCTGAGAGAGTGATGACGGCACAGTTCTTTTTAACAGCCATGTCGGTGCCGTTTAGGATATTTTTAGAATTACCGGAGCTGCTTATGGCAAACAGAACATCTCCCTCATCGGCAAACATCTCAATGGGTTTTTCAAACACGTACTCGTAGCCGTAGTCGTTTGCTATGCAGGTAAGGAGAGATGAATCGTTAAAGGCCGTAGCTTTAATGCGGCCGTTTTTCCAGAAATCTATGGCCATATGAGAGGCAACGGCGGCGGAGCCGCCGTTGCCGATAAACATTACTTTGTTGCCCATGGAGTGTTGAGAAGCTATGAGTTCACAGGCTCTTACAACTGCCGGTATGAATTCTAAAGACGAAGAGTCATGAGATGTTACCTTGATGGAATCAAGGGCCGCCTTAAAATCATTGTGGCATTTTTGGGCTGTTTGAGTATTCATGTTTGTTTCAACCTGAGTTTATTGTAGCAAATTTTGAATAAAATCCAACAATTCGAATTTTTCGACAGGTTTTTTATTCCCGACAATGGCAACGGCGATGGCGCCTACGGCATTGCTGATAAAAGAGACTAGTTCCATCGGCATAGCGGCGGCAAAGCAAGGGGCGGCGTATGAAAAAAAGGCGTCCCCGGCCCCTATAACGTCAACCACATTTGTACCAAAAGCCGGTGTTATGTTGATAACTCCACCACTGTTGATACACAAAGAGCCTGCAGCCCCGGTTGTAATTATCAGGTGGTCGGTGTTGACTATTGTCATCAGCGCGGCGGCAACATCCCTGAAATCCTCATACTTCATTTGAGTAGCAAGGCGTGCCTCATATCCGTCAAGGCAAATAAAACTTGTGCGCCCATACTTTGTAATGAGGTTATATCCGGCGTTTGCTCCGTTTGTTTGGGTGTTGACGGCAAGAGTGCCGGCATTTTGTTCTATAAATCCTATTAATTGTTTTGTTACCAGCCCGTGGCCGAAATCAGAGACAAGCACAAGGTCGTAGTTTTTGATTATTGTTAATAAAAAGGCCTTTATAGTGTTTTCAAGTTCCTCATCAATAAATGTATCATTTATATAGTTGATTTCAAAAAGTTTTATCTGTTTATTATTAATATATCGTCTCTTTATGGTGGTGGTGGCATCGTCTCTGTAAAAAAAAGTGGGCTTTACGTTTGGCCGCAGACAGGTTCTGACAAAGTCCTCACGTGTTTGCCGGCGTCCCAGAATAGTTATAAGGTGCACGTTATCACAAATGCCTGAAACATGGTTGGCTATAGCAAAGGCGCCGCCGGCAAATACCTCCTCGTTGTTAAACCTGTTGACTATCACCTGTGACTTAGGCGATTTCCCCATTGTTTCGCAGTAGCAGTACTCATCCACTATGCCGTCACCTATTATCAGCACCTTGCAACCCTTGAGGGAATTTAACCTGTCTTTTATATAATCAAAGGGATAGATTTTAGAAAAATCCCTGAGGTATGCCTTTACATGCTCGGGGTAAACGTTACAATCCATGTTCCCTGCACCGGCGCTTAAAGTCGTTTGAAGTCACACGCATCGTATGGATTTTACCACTTTTCCTTTTTGTAACGCAATACGGGGCAGGCAGGCCCTGCAGGGCAAGCGGGTTTGCTTGTTTGATTTAGCCGATTGAGAAATAAATAAAATTATTTTGTGTTTTTCTTAGGCTATAATAAAATAGGTTTAGAAATTTACTTTTATTTTTTTATGAACAACACAGTAAAACAACCCGACTACTCAAAGGAGGTGGCAGAGATGACCGCAACAGTTAAAGGCAGATTTTTTCATGGAGAGCTTAAGCTTCTGGAAAAAATAGATTTTCCAGATGGTGAAGTTACTGTTACCATTAGCGAAATCCCTAACCCTGAAAAAGAAGCTGTTGAGTTAGATGATGATGCTTGGGAAAACGACCCTTTTTTCAAATTAGCCGGATTTATTGATAGTGGAGTAGGTGATTTAGCAAAAAACCATGATAAATATCTTTACGGCCTAGTAAAAAATAATAAATAATCTAAATTGATATGCCTACAATTTTTATTGATAGCAGTGCATTAGTAGCATTTTTTGATAGAGCGGATGAAATGCACTTAGAGGCTCTTTCTAAAATGGAAATTATTAAGAGAAACAAATTGAAACTGTTTTTAACCAATTTTATTTTTGATGATTCCTTTGACGAAGATTTTAAGCGAGCCGGATTTATGGATTTTAGCCAGCAGTACAAATAACTTTCCACCCTCATAATTTCCTTAATCTCACTCTCCGTGAAGTGGTTTTCTCTATCCAGTAGATAACACGATAATCACCGACCTGTAAGCGGTACTTTCCCTTGAACTTTCCCTCAAGCGGTTTTCCGGCCTCATGTGGATTTTCAGAAAGCTTGTTTAGAGTATTGAGAATTTCCACGGCTGTTTTAGTTTCAATCTGTTTCAGTTCCCTATATGCCCGCACATCCCATTTAACTTGATAAGCCATACTCTTTCAGAACATCCTCGTGAGAGATACTTTCGGAAAGAGAAGCAATCCGCATGTCGCTTAAATGCTCGTCGTACTTATCGAAATACTGTTTTAAGGCCTGCTGAACAATCCAACTTTTGCTTACCTGAAGTTCTTTGGCATAACCGTTGAGAGCGTCAAAAACAGTTTTATCCACCTTTGCCGAGATTATCACTTTACTTGCCTTCATAGTATTACATAGTAATATTTCTTAATACCGAAACACAAGCGCTTTACAGAGAACAGATTTTACAATTAGCCGTCATTGCGAACCCCCACAGGGGGTGTGGCAATCTCAGCCTTTAAAATTGCCAACGGAATTTTGCAAACCACTATAATCTTAATGAGCATAATATCTGCTGCCATCGTAAGTATGTTCGTATTAATATTTTAAAAGATGAGATTACCACGAAGCTAACGCTCCTCGTAATGACGAATAAAAAACGTTGGAGCAACAACCCCGTGCCTACCCCTTTAACTAACATCTTAAATACTCTCTTAGAGGGTTATACATTAATTCCTTTTAAAAGTGGTCTTGACAATGGGGGTCCCCTGTCTCTTTCACTTATCCTTCAGATATGTATTAATCAGCTTGGTGGAGGAAAACACGATTTCCTGAGTGAATCGTATCTCTGCCCCGATTTCTTTGACAACGTTGAATTCCCTCTGAATTTTACCAGTGCCGTCCTGAAGTTTTTCAAACTCCTGTCCTTTAACGTAAATGTCGGGTTTAAGTAATTTTAAGGTATCCTCAGCGGTGGGCCATTTGTTTATGGCTACAAAGTCAACACACTCCAGGGCGGCGATACTTTCCGCTCTCAGAGTCTGGTTAAATACCGGTCTGCCCTCCCCCTTGTCTATGTAAATATCCGGTGTAACGGTAACAACCAGCACATCACCCATTTGTTTGGCTGCCTGAAAGTGCTTAATATGTCCGGGGTGCATAAGATCAAAACAGCCGTGGCAGTGCACTACTTTCATGCCGGCAGCTTTCAATTCCCTGAGTCTGCCTGAGAGCTCATCGAGTTGTGTTATCTTGTTTTCCATAGCTGCTCAAACTCATCTTGTCAGAAAATGTCTTTCATTTTTAACCCGCCCCCGCCAGTAATCTAATAAATCCGCCATAGTTTTTTCAAACGGAATTTCAGGTTCCCAGCCGGTGTGTTTTTTAAACTTGCCGGTATCCGGTACCTGAAGGTCGGCATCAAGGGGGCGAAGGCGCACCGGTTCCGTCTCAACCCGGATTATATCCCTTGCCGTGGAAATTGAAATAAGGTGTTTTAACATATCGGCTACTGAACACGAAAAGTTCCCGCCGATGTTGTAGTACTCTCCCGGGGTTGGATTAACCGTTACCAGCAGGTAGTATGCCGCCACGGCATCCCGCACGTCAGACCACGTGCGCAGAGAGTCAAGATTGCCTGTCTTAACCACAGGGGGAATAAGCCCCTGCTCTATCATGGCTATTTGCTTGGCAAATGTTGATTCGGCAAAGACATCACCGCGCCTGGGGCCTGTGTGGGTAAACATTCTGGTAACCATGATTTTCTGCCCGTACGCCTCGGCATGAAATCTGCCGATTAAATCCGTCCCCACTTTCGATATTGCATATGGAGAGGAGGGATGAAATGAGCACTCCTCATTTATAGGGAGTTTTTCCCTGGGCACCCTTCCAAATACCTCTGAAGACGAGCAGACATGAATAACGGGCTCAATCCCAGGGGCCCGCCGCAGTGCCTCAAGTAATCGCTCCGTTCCAATTATGTTGGTATCGAGGGTTTGCACCGGGGATGTGAAACTGGTTGAGGGGTAACTCTGCGCTGCAAGGTGAAAAACATAATCGGGACGGCACTGCTCTACGGCGTTTTGAAGTGATATGTAATCGCAGAGATCACCATAGATAAAAAACACCCGGTCCTTTCTGTTGGCTCTGTCCACAAGGTGTGAGACGTTGTCCATAGGACTGCGCCACCGGCACATCCCATAGATGTCCCAATCCGTATTCCGGCAGAGATAATCAGCCATGTGGGAGCCGACCATTCCGGTTATTCCAGTAATTAAAGCTCTCATCTCGCCTCCTTAACAGAGCTCATACCAAATTGCATTCAATCGTCTAACTTCGTTGGCTTCGTCAAAAGCTCCTCAACGTCTCCCCAAAGGGGAATCCCCTATGAGGGGAGGCGTCGCTTTCTCCTTGCCGCCTCGTTATACTTCTGACCGCAACTTGGTATTATTCATTGTAATGAAAACTCCGTATGAAAGGCAACTGTAATGCCACCCATCGGATTTCGGACTTGATTTTCACGGAGCGTTATTGCTACAATTAAATAGCCGGTGTTAGCTTTAAAGACTGTAAAAAGATGATAAATTCAAATAAATGATAATAACACGGACGCCGTTTAGAATATCTTTCTTTGGCGGAGGAACCGACTATCCGGGCTGGTACAGAGAGCATGGCGGCAAAGTGCTTAATACCACAATTAACCGCTACTGCCACATATACTGCCGGTATCTGCCGCCGTTTTTTGATTACAAATATCTGCTGAGATATTACCTGCGAGAGGAAGCCAAAACCATCTCCGAAATAAAACATGACTCCATCAGGGAGTGTTTGAATAAGGTAAACTTAAGTGGTGGGATAGAGTTGGTGCATACCGGAGATGTGCCGGCACAGTCAGGGATAGGCTCCAGTTCATCATTTACGGTAGGGCTTCTGCACGCACTGTATGCCTTAAAAGGTGAGATGGTTACCAAGCGTCAGCTGGCCCTGCGTGCTATAGATGTGGAACAGAACCAGATCGGTGAAAACGTGGGTTCACAAGACCAGGTGGCGGCCTCATTCGGCGGTTTCAATAAAATAGAGTTCGGGGGAGAACGTGAATTTTTCGTTACCCCCATTACAATTACATCAAATAAGTTAATATTTTTTCAGGACAGTCTTATGTTTTTTTTCACCGGACTGTCCAGAAACTCAACCGATATCGCAAAAGAGCTTATAAAAAAAACCCCTGAAAAGAAAGTGGAATTAGGGGTTATGTCTGAGATGGTGGATGAGGCGGTAAACATTCTCAACGGCCCGATAGAAAATTATGCCGATTTTGGGAAGCTTTTAAACGAGACATGGAAGCTAAAACGCAGCCTCACTTCCAACATATCCAACAGCAGGATAGATGAAATCTACGAGGCGGCAACGGCCTCCGGGGCCCTTGGCGGTAAACTTTGCGGAGCAGGCGGCGGCGGTTTTCTTTTTTTCTTTGTCCCGCAGGAAAAACAAGCCGCTGTAAGAGATAGGTTAAAAAATCTCCTCTATGTCCCTATTCGCTTTGAAACCCTTGGAACACACATTGTTTTATACTCCACTCAGGATATTGTCTTTTAGCGGCGTTGAACACTGATGTTGTAATCCTCTGCGGAGGTATCGGCAGCCGTCTTACCCCCCTGATTGCCGATCGCCCCAAGCCCATGGCAGATATTAACGGTGAGCCTTTTCTTAATATCCTCATCAACCACTACAAGAGTTTCGGCATAAAACGTTTTATACTGTGCACAGGGCACATGTCCGGTTTTATAGAAAACTACTACGCCCTGAATAATCCCGCAGCCGAGATTGTCATATCAAAAGAGGACACTCCACTGGGCACCGCCGGTGCCGTCAAAAACGCAGAACCTCTCATCAACACAAACTCCTTTTTCGTAATCAACGGCGACTCCTTCTGCAATGTCAACCTCGCCGGCTTCCACTCCTTCCACATCCGCACATCCGCCTCAGCCTCTATGGTACTGACCACCGCCGCCACAAAAGACCCTCAATCCTGCGGCAGCGTTATCACTGACAACTCACAGAAAATCACCGGCTTTATCGAAAAAACCACCGCTTATAAAACCCCCCTCATTAACGCCGGAATTTATATCTTCAATAAATCCATCCTGTCACTAATACCTCCAGCCATAAAAATGTCCCTCGAATACGACCTGTTCCCAAAAATCGTAAACTCCGGATTCTACGGCTATACCACCAACAAAACCCTCTTCGATATCGGAACCCCAGATAAATACTATATCGCTGTGAAAGAATTAAAACAATCTACACGGTAAGGCCGGGTTGCAGTCAAAAGCAAACACAGGCGGACGGGAGAAGGGGATGTAATGCCCCCTTACAACCTACACCCCAAACATGTTTCTTAACTCATCAACAGAAGCTGCTTTTTTAATATAGTCTTTAGCCTGTTCCAGCTTCTCTAAGTTGTCAATGTGGTCTATCATGTTAATCAGAGGCATTCCGTCTATGCCGAATTTGAGTTCAATAGCTAACTGGATTCCCTCCTGAAGTCCTTTGATTAGCCCCTTTTCCATCCCTCTTTCTATCCCCTTTTCCATCCCTCTTTCTATCCCCTCTTCACGTCCTCTCTCTATGCCCTTCTCTATGCCCTTCTCTATGCCCTTCTCTATGCCTTTTTCCATTCCTTGCCTGTACCTGACATCACGTTCTATATCATATACCAATGCCATTTCGTTTACCTC
>JAMOBJ010000050.1 GCA_039908095.1 Nitrospirae bacterium YQR-1 | reverse complement strand
GAGAAGGGAAGAGAAGAGGGACTGATTAGGGGCCTTCAGGAAGGAATTCAGTTGGCAATTGAACTCAAATTCGGCATCGAAGGGGCGTCTCTGATAAATATGATAAATCACATTGACAATTTAAGGCAGTTAGAGTACATTAAAGATAATATAAAAAAAGCATCTTCACCGGAGGAGTTGAGAAATATGCCGGGACTCCAAAGTTAGACAAATGAAATAGAATTGGAATCACACGTTATAGATATCCCACTTATATCTGTTCATGTTTTTCTTGAACCATTCAATGGTCTGTGCAAGACCGTCTTTTAAAGTTATCCGGGGCTCCCAGCCGGTAAGTTTTCTGATTAATGAGTTATCACAAAGCAGCCTTTCCACCTCACTGGCAGCCGGTCTGGTTCTCTCAGTGCTGCATATCAGGGAGGCATCAGGATTAATAAGTTCAATCAGTGTAAGGGCAAGCTCCCCGATTGAGACCTCTGCGCCTGAGCCTATGTTGACAGTGTGTCCCACACACTTATCACACTGTGCAAGGGCAATAAACCCATTACAGGTATCTGTGACGTAGTTGAAATCTCTGGTAGGCTCTGTTGAGCCCAGTGCTATGGTCTTTTTCCCGGCCAGCAGCTGAGTAATAACGGTTGGAATTACTGCACGTGCCGACTGCCGTGGCCCGTAAGTGTTAAAGGGTCTTGCCGTCACAACGGGAAGCCCGAAAGACAGAAAGTAGCTCTCCGCAAGGGAATCCGCACCGATTTTGGTGGCGGCGTATGGGGATTGCCCATGCAGCGGGTGTTTTTCATCTATGGGCACATACTGCGCAGTGCCATAGACCTCCGATGTTGAGGTTACTATCAGCCTCTGGATTGAGTTATCCCTGCAACCTTGCAGGATGTTCAGAGTACCCTTTATGTTTGTATCAACGTAGGAATCAGGGCTGTGGTAGGAAAAAGGAATTCCGATTAAAGCCGCCAGATGAAATACGGCCTCTATGTCTGCAAGGGCCTTTCTTACTCCGTTTGGGTCTCTGATGTCACCGGTAAAAACTTCAATATGTTTAAGGATATTTTTAGGAAAAGTATCGAGCCAGCCCCAGGAGTTAAATGAATTATAAAAAACAAACGCCCGCACGGTGCAATCTCTTTCCATGAGGGCCTCAACAAGATGGCTGCCTATAAAACCATCCGCTCCGGTAACCAACACCCTTTTGCCTTCTAAAATCATATCGCTGCTATATTATATAACTTGTATGAACACTGCCGTCAAATCCTTGAGGGTTTACAGAGAATTAAAGCAGCAATCTTTTTTTTATTTTAGCCGAAATGCCGTATATAAGCTGTTTTACCAATCTGCGGACACTGTGTCCGCAAATTTTGTGTTGGTGGTTGATACGTAAATTAACTTTGACGAAGTTCTGCAAAAACAATAACATTCCTTTTGTTTTTTAATGAAAGGCCACAGTTTCATAGTCAAAAACATCTCGTTGTTTTGGTACATTTATTTTAGTGCATTAATTTACCCAAATGTTATAATAACACAAAATGCCTAAACGCTATGACAAGGTTATAAAGGAGATTCTGAAGGATGTCGTAGATACCCTAATTACAGAAGTAATTGGGGTAAAAATAGTTAGATCCACGGCAATAGAAACTAAACTTCAGATAACGAATGAGCGTGAGGCTGATTTTATTTTACTGGTGGAATTTGAGGATGGTTCTAAGTCCATTTTACATATTGAATTTCAGGCAACTAACTACTCAAAAATGGAATATCGAGAGTTGCAATATTGGACTTATATAGCGGTAATTCATGGGATACATCCACTGCAATATGTGTTTTACATAGGCAACGAGCCGCTAACGATGAAAAATAGCATCTCTACGGAAACTATGAATTATAGTTATAATTTAATTGATATGCGCAATGTTGATTGCGAGAAATTCTTGTACTCGGAGAAACCTCAAGAGGTGATTATATCAATCTTGTGCAATTACCAAAAGAAAGGTGTTAAAATATTTATACGAGAGATATTAAACCGGCTCAATGAACTTGTGAAGGAAGAAACGCTTCGTGCAAAGTACATAAGACAGGTGGAAGTCCTGTCACAACTAAGGAATTTGCAAGATGAAGTATGTAAGGAGGCGGAGGATATGGCATTAGTTTATAATTTAGAAAGAGATGTGAGATTTAAACAAGGACGACAACGGGGATTGTTTGAGGGACAACGGAAAGGTTTGCTTGAGGGTGAACTTAAAGGTAAACGTGATGGATTACTTGAGGGTAAGCGTGATGGATTGCTTGAGGCTATTGAGTTAGGACTTGAACTCAAATTTGGTTATGCCGGACTTGAGTTGATGAATATGGTTAAGGTTATAAATACTATAGACAAATTAGAGGAATTCAAAAACCTTATAAAAAAAGCCGGTTTGATGGATGAATTAAAGGAATTTCTGGAAAAGAGTGCGTAAGTGTCGAGGGTGTCTTGGTTCAGCGTGAATATAACAAATCCCATTCGACATGTATCTTACCTCCATATGTGTCTATACTTACACGGCTTGACTGGCTTGATTCTTTGTTAACTTGCTCATCTCCCATTGGGTGAGTACTCCTTATGCTATTTTTGACTATAACTCCTTGTTTTGTATAGTATTATACTCACCCCCTGTTTATGCAGCTGCTTTTTTTAGGATTATTCTTAATTGCTCTATTCTCTTAAAAAACAATAACGTTCCTTTTGTTTTTTTTAATGAAAGGTCACAGTTTCATAGTCAAAAACATCAAGAAAGGTGTTAAAAGATTTATACGAGAAATATTAAACCGTCTAAATGAACTTGTGTTAAAAGATGAGATTACCCTCCCCTGAAGGGGATTCCCCTGGTCGCTAACGCTCCTCGTAATGACGAATAAAAAACGTTGGAGCAACAACCCCGTGCCGTCATTACGAACCCCCACAGGGGCTGTGGCAATCTCAGCACTAACGTTGGTATTAATTGCTCTATTCTCTTAAAAAACAATAACGTTCCTTTTGTTTTTTAATGAAAGGTCACAGTTTCATAGTCAAAAACATTTCGTTGTTGTTGATTTATACCAAGTTGCAGTCAGAAGTAAACACAGGCGGCAAGGAGAAAGCGACGCCTCCCCTTAACAGGGGATTCCCCTTTAAAGGAGACGCCCCGGAGCTTTCGACGAAGCCAACAAAGTTAGACGATTGAATGCAACTTGGTATTTAAAGATTTGCACTACTACATTACTCCGTCTTATTCTTAATTGCTCTATTCTCTTAAAAAACAATAACGTTCCTTTTGTTTTTTTAATGAAAGGTCACAGTTTCATAGTTAAAAACATTTCGTTGTTGTTGATTTAAAAGATTTCTTAACAACTTGTCTCATTTTGGGAATCCACTCTTGTTGGTTAAAGAATTTAGAAAATATTTTGCTTTTAAACATGATGTAGAAGATTTATAAAAAGTTTTTATCTTATGTATTATAGATGTATAATAAAATAGGTACAGAAATTTACTTTATTCGTAGGAGGTAAACATTTAAACCATGCAAATATCTTTACCCGACATCGAAAGGTTAGTTGAAATAGACCAAACCTATTTGAAAGAGGCTTTGGCCGCTATTCTTTACCATACCGGTAAAATTTCAGAAAAAGAGGCGTGCGACATAACGGGTATGACCCACCGAGAATTTGAAGAAATATTACCCAAGTTTGGTTTCTCTATCCCTCCAAAACAGGTGGACATTGCAGTGACAACCGTGCAAACAGATGAACAAAAATCATCAAAGTGGGCATTATTGGCCGAAAAAATACATCAAGATAGTCCATTAAACGGCCATAGCGAAGATTTATTAAAGTTGGTTAAAGAATTTAGAGAAGATTTTGCTTTTAAGCATGATTTTAGTGATGATAAATAATTTTTATGAATTTTTTATTTGATACCAATATCGTGGCATTTCTGTATGATAAAAATTCTAAAAATCATACGAAAATTTACAATCAATTTTCAGCACTAAAAGACGAAGATAATCTTTTTGTTTCCGTTTTGACCATTTATGAAATGCAATACAGTATTCTTAATGGAGAACCAACACTACAAAAATTTTTTAGAGCAAGCTTAAAAGCTCTTGAAGAACACTTTCAAATTTTACCAGTGAACAAGAACGGAGCTTATTTTTACGGAGAATTGAAAAGTTTTTTAAGAAAAAACAAAAAAATAAATAGGGAAAATATTAAAAAGCATAATATTGATATTATTTTAGCCAGCACAGCCAGAACGGAAAATTGTGTTTTAGTGAGTGCTGATAAAATTTATGACAGCTGTAGAGAAATTTGGAAAAATTTTAAATTTCAAAATTGGTTAGACTAGTTTTTCAATGATTGTAATGTTCTCATTTCAGCCGGACTAAGCAACTTGGTATCACTTTTATTTTTATAAGAACGCCTATAGAACCAGGCTCTCTTAAATCGCCTGTAACAGCATTTTACTTGTTTTACATATTAACACAGTATAAATGTCCTGAAAACGCACTGGTGGCCATTTAAGAGATTCTTATGTACTATTTAAAAGACAACACTGCCTGATTATGTTAATAACTCCCTTTTTCCCGGCACGTCCTAATTAAAGTATATCCTGTTTCCACCCGTTCCGGTTTATTTTTTTCCCTGTTTTTTTTCCGTTCTTTTTTTCTTTGTCTTTTTCTTTTCAAAAATCTGTTGTCTTAGTTGCTCTTTATTCTTTTCAAAAAAACAACAACATCCTGTCAGCCTCAAAAGCCACATTTTCATAGTGAAAATCCTTGTTGTTATTATTTTAAAAGATTTAAAAGATTTAAAAGATTTTCGGCGCCAATTTAATCAGATTTTACAACATGTTACATGCCCTATCGGCTACACTTTCATAGTGAAAGGTCACATATTCATAGTAGAAGGTCACACTTTCATAGTGAAAGGTCACACTTTCATAGCGAAAGGTCACACTTTCATAGTGAAAGGTCACACCTTGACAAACTTGTGGCCTTATGGTAGCGTATGAGAAAATACAAAAAAAAGAAGCGCTATAAAATTATGACTATTGGCAAAAGCAAGCAGTTGTTGGTAGTTAAATCCAACGACCTTAATCAGGCTCATTACAGGCTTACCATCTCGGAGCAGAGAGTTATTTTAATGATGGTTTCGATGATCCAGCCCGGTGATGAGGACTTCCACATTTACAGAATCAAAGTCTCAGACTTTTTAAAGCTCCTTGGTGTTAAGAATCAGCAAATGTACTCAGAGGTAAAGAAAATAACCAAAAGCTTAATCGAAAAAGTGCTTACTATAAAAAGACCCAGGTCTGAGCTGCAATTGTCATGGTTTTCCTCAGCGGAGTATTTTGACGGAGAGGGTTATGTGGAACTTTGCTTTGACCCAAAACTTAAACCATATTTGCTGGGTTTGAAGGAGTGCTTTGTACAGTATCAACTCAAAAATGTAATTAAGTTAAAAAGCTCGTACTCTATACGAATGTATGAACTGTTGAAGCAGTATGAAAAGTTAGGCAGAAAGAGTTATTCGATAGAGGAACTGAAACCTGTTTTAGGAATAAAGCCGGATGAATATGTCCTCTATAAACATTTTAAAACCAGAATTATAACAAGAGCTCAAGAAGAGTTAAAGGCGGGTACTGATATTGCCTTTGAATTCAAAGAAATGAAGACAGGCCGTAAAGTGACCTCTCTGGAGTTTTTTATTACTACCAATAAGGTTTCTAAGGATAAACTCCTCGATATGAGCATTGTAAAGAGTAATGAGATGGAAAGATCAATTGCCTCTATGAAAGACACTGAGCGGGAATTGTTTGAAACACTTCAAAATTATTATCAACTATCACGTGAACAGGCTTGTGCTGTAGTGACGGAGGTGCTCCCGGAAAAAGGACATCAGTATGTTATCGACCTTTTGGATTACTGCCGTGAGTACTGTCAACAGAGGATAAAACAAGGTATAAAGTGCCGGATAGGCGCTATTACCAGTTCCGCCTTTAAAAAAGGCTGGCAAACTCAGCCGTCTCTCTTTGATAAAGAAATAAAGGCCAAAGAACTGCAAAAAATAAAAGAGCAGCAACAAGAGCGTAAACGCATGGAAGAGGAAAGACTTCAGTTTAAACAAATCAAAGACCGCACAGATGAGATTCTAAACACTATGTCCGATAATGAAATAAAAATTGAATTCCCTGCGTGGCTTGAAGAAAACCGTAAGTATTTCTATGATACTTTCTACAAACCGGGTATGGACATACAACGTATAAGAGCAGGCAATCTGAGAACACCCCTCAGAGAGTATATTGAAGAAAAATACTTATGACGGCCTCTCTCATTATTTGACCCCCCCTTCACAGGACAGATACACACAAGAAGTGCTATTGTACTGAAGACCGCCTATGGAAAAGGAAATGATGTTTTATGAAATCAGGTTTTGACGCACTGCGAGGACTTTATGAGAAATACGCAGAGGAGCTTGTCTCCCTCAGTGTCCTGTCACACGGGGTTTATAACAACTTCTTATCAAAAGGCTATGGCGCCACATTTGCTGATGTGGAATCAGAGATTCTTTATATGCTTGTCCGTAGCTATAAGCCCAAAGTGGTTTTTGAAGTCTCTCCCGATTGCGGCTACTCCACTCACTATATCCTACAGGCTCTTACTAAAAATAACTACGGAGACCTCTACAGTTTTGAATTAAGTAAAACAATCAGGGGAATCCCCACTGAGGAGGTCATAAGCGCTGTACAACACCCCTCCTCGGATTTAAACCGTTTACATGTTATCATCGGTGATGCCCGCTTAAAAACTCTTCAAACCGGCCTCACCCCGGACCTTGTCTTTATTGACAGCTGCCACGAGGATTATTTTGCCGAGTGGTATATAAAGTGCCTCCTTGCTCTTTGCAAAGGCCCGGCTCTCATTCATGACATAATGTACCCAAAAGGAACCCCTGAGTTTTCCTCCGAATCTTACTATGTACAGCTGCAGTTATTGAAAATGAAATGTCCACATGTGTTTATCGGTGACTTTGATGATTTCTTTGAAAATGAAAGAGCAAAAATGTTCCTGCACGGACGCAGAGAGTACTACTCAAATGCCCTCTTAATTGAGGATTGCTCTTGTTTGAACCTCTCACTTTCAGAATATGACAAAGGCCTCATTATGCAGTATTTCTCTACCTGCAATGATGCGTGGAAAATACAAAGCTCACAGCTCCCGGACTGGAAAGACCGGGAGGAAAACACGGGTGAATATTTAAAATCCGGTGCCGCTGTTTTTACAAGGCAACAGTATGAAGCACTCTTTGAAATGCTTCCTCTGACTTTTACACATGAAACCCTGCTTGATAACTCAGCGGAAAGACTATCGAAAACCGGAATTATCAAAGCTAACATAAACAATGTCTCCAACCTGTATTCCTTTGTCACAATAAAATCAAAAATAAAAGACGGCGGCGCCGGTAAAAAATGTATCGGCGGCGACTCAGGTTTTCTTACCGCCACCGATAGCTATAACCCGGTTGAAGTCTTCCACCTGTTATCCAACATGCAAAAAAACCCCTCTGAGTACTATAATGATAAAAACATTGCCGGCACCATTATTAAAAACCCCTGTGTCGCTGTTTTCTGGAAACTCAAAATTATAGAGTCCATCAATGAATCCGCACAATGGAAATACTCTCAGGTTAACTTTATTTTGCCTGAAATACAAAACTCTCTTATATATAATAAATTTCTGGCTTTACAAATAATTAACGACCCCCTGTTGTTAAATAATTTGATTCCCGCAATTTTTTCAGATTATAATATTACAGCTGATAAGAGATATCCCATATTGTACAGATACTTAACGTTTATACTAAAAAAATACCGCAAATACATTACGGAGCAATTAAGAGAGGAAATGCGCAACAGCATTTTATTATTGTCGAAAAACAAAAGAAAGGCTGCTTTTGAGGCCTCCACCGAGTTGCTGCTCTGTGGAGATTTAAAGACGGCAATGAGGATTTACAACAATTACAAAAAGAACAACCGGGTAGGTTTACAAGAGAGACTTATTTATTTCAGACAAATAAAGTCAAAGATTAAGGAGTTTTTAAGAAGCCGCATTATGGATAGAGGCATTTGATATGGCGGAGATAATCACGGTAATTAACCAAAAGGGTGGTGTGGGAAAAACCACGGTTGCCGTTAATCTCAGTAGTTTCATGTCGGAGTATTTCAAGAAAATACTGCTGCTGGACTTTGACCCCCAGTCTGATGCCTCCGTCTGGATGTGTAAACACTACGGTGGAGAGCATACAGGGTACAAAACATCCCCCCCCCCAAGAATCGAGGATATTTTACGCTTTGGCCTGCAACAAAGCAACCTTGAAGATGAGGCTTTTAGGCGGCAACTGAAACAATTTTCGAAAGAAGCCTCAGGGAACACTGAGCCGGCTGTTATTACCACCTCCTTAAATCTGGATAAGATTGACCGTGAAATGACAGGCATCGGCGAGCGTAAGGCCACCGCTAAACTTGTTGACACCATAAAGATTATATCTGAGGACTATGACCTTGTGTTGATTGATACAGCCCCGTATATTTCAAATCTTCACTATATTGTTGTCAGCGCCTCAGATTACATCCTGATTCCCATAACCCTTGATGCAACCGCCATAGGCGGCGGCGGTAATGTCATAACCCTGATACTCTCAGACGTCATAAAATACTATAACAACCCGCACGTCTCGGTGCTGGGAGTACTCATAAACAACTACGAGAAGGTATCAAACATATCTAAGGCGATGGAAGATATGGCTTCGGAGGTCTTTGGTGAGCTTATCTTTAAAACGCGCATTAAAAGTGCCGTAAAACTCCGTGAACTTCCCCTGCTTAACTCCACCCTTGATAAGATATATCCTAAACTTCCCCTGTCGCAGGATTTTAAAAACCTTGCAGAGGAGATATATGAAAGGATGAGGGGGCGGAGGCCCCGGGCAACTACAGACTGATTACATGTTTTTTTTTAGAAAGAAACTCTTAATAAAAGGCAGGGAAGTGTTCCCTCCCCCTTTGCAGGAGAGGGTGGGGGGGTGCGGAAAAACCCTTGAAGGGGTAAGATAGAAATGCTTAAAATTACAAGAGAAGCTCTGAGAAAAGGTGCGGAGGGAAACATAAACTCCCGCTTTATGTCTGTGCTGTCAAAGACCGGCCATGAGAATATCCCTGTCTCAAACATAATCCTCAGGGCTCAGATAAGGCAGGAATTAAAAGAGGACAAGCGCTTTAATCAACTGCTGGAGTCGGTACGCAGCAAGGGAGTGCTTCAGCCCATACTTGTGACTGAGGGGGGCAATAAGCAGTATCTCCTCATAGCCGGTGAAAGAAGATACCGCGCGGCTTGTGCCCTTGGGCTTGACACCATTGCGGCTCGGGTGCTGCATAATGTCACTGACAAGGACATTGTTGAAATCCAGCTGGTTGAAAATATCATCCGGGAGGACCTCAATTGCCTGGATGAAGCTGAGGGGTATTTTAAGTACTATATTGCCGGAGTTAAGCCGCCTGAGGACTCTGAGGCCGCAGCGGATTGTCAAGTCATGATTAATGCACTCATGACCTATACAAGAGCTCCTGAGAGACTCACTTCCGATGTTGCGGACACAGTGTCCGCAATCTTAAAAATATCGGGGAAATCCGCCAGAACCCTTCAAAGACTTCTAACTCTGCTGCGCCTTCCGCAAATGGTTAAAGACGCTTTAAGAGAGAAAACCATTAGTTTATCCATCGGTTATACATTGGCCGGCTACACTGACCATCCCGGCTTTGACGAAATTTGTGAAAAGGTGCTAACCTTAAAAATTACAAAGCAAGAAGTAGCGGCTCTCTTTAATGCTCCCACAGGCGGCTCCGCGCAACACCGGCTTCTCATCAAGTTCAGAAATCTTTGCAGTGATGTTCAGAACAACATGGAAACCCTCTCGGAGACGGAGACAAATGCTATAAAGAAAGAGATCAGGGCTGTACTTAGAGTTTTAGATAAGAAATGACCGGAGGCTGAGCTACTAAGTTGCATTCAATCGTCTAACTTTGTTGGCTTCGTCGAAAGCTCCTCAACGTCTCCCCTAAAAAGGGGATTCCCCTGTTAAGGGGAGGCGTCGCTTTCTCCTTGCCGCCTCGTTATACTTCTGAATGCAACTTAGTATAAAATACCGTCAATGCAGTGGATACGCATTATACTGGAACTTGGCTTTGGCAGGGTGTTGATACTGTCCCTCTCCTCGGTGCCCCTTGGGGTTGTTGTTGGAGTTGCGGAGCTGATGTTTGGGATGACACTGGTATATTTTTTCAGCAGTGTCAATCTTATATCCTATAAGGGATTGCCGGAGTGGTTTATTATAAAAGACTATATGTCTCCGGTGCTTGCTTTTGTTTCAATGGGGGTAATCAGGATATTTATGAATTTCTTTTCCTCTTTTGTAAATAACGTAAGCGGCGCGGTGTTTTTGTTAAAAGTTAAGAATAATATTATTGAATCCATACTGTTGAGCAAAAATCCGGCTCAGACGTTTTCCCTGTCGGATTTGAACAATTTCTTTTCCAACCTTTTACCGAGGGCCTCTTTGTTTATTACGTCTTTTTTAAATTTTTTCACGTATGTGTTTACAATTGTTTTTCTCTTTTCAAGTCTTTTTTTGCTTTCAGTTAAGCTGACCACTGTAACGGTAATAACATTGCTCTTTGCCGGCATTCCGGTTGTGCTGACTAAAAACATTCGTTACAAATACGCAGAGGTAATAAATTCAATGAGTAGCGGTTTTTTTAAGAAAATTACCAGAGATGTAAAAAATATTTATTTCTTACAGATTACAGGAAAACAGTTTGACGAATTTAAAACCCTGATTTCATTAAACTACAGAATCATGACAGGCTCTGTTAAGTTTGACCTGTATAATATGTCAAACGCATCACTGCCGTCTTTTTTTGCCATCTTTGTTGCGCTTGCTATAATTATGGCAAATCAAAAATACGGCTTTGTTCATAATTCGGTTCTTCTGCCCTTTGTCTATCTCTTAATGCAGCTTAACACCAATGTGGGAAAACTGCTGGCGGCATATGGCAGTATTGAATTCAGTAAGCAGTACTTTACGCAACTTATAAGTGTTATGAAAAACGCAAAGGTCAACAGGCTTGATTTCAGCCATGTCGGAACAATGATTGATGTGGAGACAATAGAATCTCTGGAAGTAAAAGGGCTTGCCATAGGCAGAGACGATATTATTCTTGATGAAATATCCTTTAAGGCAAAACCTGGTGATTTTCTCTGTATAACCGGTAAGTCAGGTGTTGGAAAAACCACTCTACTTATGACTCTGATAGGTTTAATTCCGCACAAGAAAGGTGAGGTTTTATTTAACGGCTATGAAATAAGCAAAATAAACTTTCTGAAATTCAGAGAGAAAATATCATTTTCAGGCCCCGACCCCTTCCTCCTTGACGACAGCATACGGGCAAACCTCCTCTTCGGTGCTAAATCCACCCCCACCGGTGAGCAGCTCCATGAGGCTCTTAAAATAGCCGCCGCCGGTTTCGTCCATGAAATGCCTCAGGGCCTCGACTCCATACTCTACGAAAGCGGCGAGGGTATCTCCGCAGGCCAAAAACAACGACTCTCCATATGCAGGGCTATCCTCAGAAAACCCGATATTCTCATCCTCGATGAGGGCACGGCTAACATCGACGAAGAAACAGAGGGGAAAATTATCACCGCCATAAAAACAAAATTCCCTCAATTGCTCACCCTTGCCGTCTCACACAGAGCCTCCATGAAAAAGCATGCTAATATCATCATTGAGTTATAGAGGAAACAACGGAAACCCATGAACAGGTGGTTTAAGTAATGTATTTCAACAGAGACATGCTGAAAATAAAAGCGCTTTCCGGGAGGGTGCATGATTTAGACATCGGAGTGATAGCACCTCTTGTGGATACGGCTAAACGGTATCCGGCAATGAATGAGGTGGCAAGGTATATAGTGAAGGCAAAAGAGCAAGGGGCGGCGGTTATTTTGATGATAGGCGGACATGTGATACGCTCCGGTGTGCAGCGCTGCATAATTGATCTGATGGAGCGGGGTTATATAACCTGTATTTCCGTAAATGGGGCATGTGTGATTCATGATTATGAGTTTGCCTTAATCGGGGCAACCACGGAAAGTGTTGCACGGTACATTCAATACGGGGAGTTCGGTCTCTGGAGAGAGACCGGATACATCAACGATATAGTAAACGCTGCGTATCAGGGCGGCGATATGGGCTATGGCGAGGCGGTGGGAAAGGCCATATACGAGGGGGACTACTTTTTTCCGTATAAGGATATAAGTATATTTGCGGCGGCGTATCGGCTGAAGATACCGGTTACCGTCCACGCCGGCATAGGGTATGACATAATAAATGAGTTTCCCAACTATGACGGGGCGGCGGCAGGGGCGTTGTCGTATAAAGATTTTCTGAGATTTACGCAGGTGGTTACAAACCTTGAGGGTGGTGTGGTTATGAATTTCGGCAGTGCCGTAATGGCCCCCGAGGTGTTTTTGAAAGCACTCAGTATGGCAAGAAACGCAGCACATCAGAGGGGTGGGAAAATCACTGACTTTACAACCCTTGTTTGCGACCTTCATGAGCTGCCGGAGGACTTTAGCAAGGAGCCGCCCAAGGATTCCCCCGCATACTACTTCAGACCGTGGAAGACCATGCTTGTGCGCACGGTTGCCGACGGAGGCAGGAGTTTTTACGTGCGTGGTAAACATGCGGACACAGTGTCCGCACTTTGGAGCGCTGTTAATACCAAGTTGCATTCATTCGATTAATTTTGTTGGCTTCGTCTAAAGCTCCTTGCTGTACGCTCCTCTAAAAGGGGAATCCCCTGTAAGGGGAGGTCGCTTTTCCCAGCCGCCTCATTACTCTTTTGACTGCTACTTGGTATTATTATATATAAACAGTGTGCCAATCAAAAGAACTATAGAAGAGTAAAAGGTTTATAATAGGTAATCTATGCCTTTACTCGTTTTTCTCTCC